>JBGSKR010000707.1:0-2813 GCA_041741135.1 Mariniblastus sp. | reverse complement strand
GCGGAATATTACATGCCATTTCGCTGACAGCCGGCTTCTATTTGATAGTCAGTGGCGTGAGAGCCAAATGTGCCTAACGGCTATCGACCGGCCCAAGCTTTGTAGAGATGCGCGACTGCGTCTTGAATGCCAAGCTCGAATGGCAAGCCAAATTCGGTGATACCGTCGCGTCCCAACTGGATGAGTGTCGGTTCATCGAACTGGTGTTTTTCAATCAGTTCGTCGAAGAGTTCCCAGAACAAGGTGGTCTGTTCAAGTTCAATTGCGTTGCCGAGCGCATCCACGATGCTGCGTTTACGCGGCACAAGCCAAGCTTCCATCTGACTTTCTTTCCATCTCATCATGCAACCTAACGCGCCCCGCTACTGGAGCGCAAGGATTATCGCTCGCGTTCGTTTTGCTGATCTTGATGTCGTTGTCGACCGACAACTTGGCCGAACTCCAGATGCGGCGGTTGCCGTTGCTTAACCAGCTTCGGCAATCGCGCGGCATCGATGCTCACTTCCGCGACCGTGGGGGCTTTTTGCCGCACGGTGATCGTTCCTTCCGGCGTCAAGGTCGGCACTGGTTTGGAAAGGTACTTGCTCCGATCTTCCGCTTTAGAGACTTTGCGAAACTCCGAGTTGACGATTGGAAACGCGTGTGCTTCCTTAAAATCAGCTTCGAGTTCCGGTAGCGGTTTTGCCGCTTTGTCGGCAAAGTTTGAACTTAACGAACCGTCGGAATTGGCTTTTTCGGCCATGATAAAATACTCTTGAGGAAACTACGGGAAACAGTGTGGCTTAGAAATGTCGTCCTTTGGCTTTGACGATGCGAAAATGTTCTTGACGGCATGTTTCGAGATACTTGAGCAAGTCATCCTCGGCTACTCGCCGGCATGAGCGACCAATTCGATAGGATGGCAAATCGCCACGCGCGACAAGGCCGTAGGCTAGGCTTATGCTGATCTTCAACCGACTGGCAACTTCTTTAATTGTGAGAAGCATTTTAAGACTCCATGATGGCAGGTCGATCGAGGTCTTGCCCCCGCGTCGAGTTTGAAGGACGGCGCTGCGCCGTCATATCGAAAGCAGCATTGAGTACGACAACCAACCATTCGCCGCGTTTCTTGCCAACTCGGGCAATCGGGATCGATCGAAACCGACCCGCAAGGTGAATCGGTTGCCCCGCCATCGGTTGATGGTTCGAGCGAATAACCATCTCGACCATTCGAGCATCATGCAGATGCATTCTCGGCGTCGGCTTTTCGTTCGGTTTGAATGGAGTTTGCAGAACTGCGGCTGCATCATTGTCTTCTGTCAACAAGAACTGAACCGTCACGGTTTTGTTGGCAATCATTCGCCTCAACTTGAGCGATCGACGATAGAAATGACATTGCAGACCAACCAAGTCCGGCGTGAAGATTAGATTGAGCCGACGAGCAAATATCGTCCTTGAAAGCAGAACGGGCAGTCGGATTCGCACTATTGGAAACAGGATCAAGGCAAACGGCAAAAACCATCCAGCCATCACGAGATATCGATAGAGCTCGTCAGAATATGGCGGAACCGTTCTCCAGATGAACCAGGCAATCAGCAGGTACATCACCGAAAGCAATAGATTTGCAACGGCATTCGCCCGTTCAATCGCGCACCAATCGCTGATCCGTGCGGAGACAAAACAGTCGCCGGTTCCTGAATCCACGAATAGCGGGGGCCAGTTGGGAAGGCCCGGCTCGACAACTCTTTTAATCATGCGTATGCAATCCGTTTTAACATGGCGGTAAAGTATTCTGATTTATCAAAGAATGGTCGCTGCAAAATCATCGGGCGCCGACCGTTGCAAAGCACAAGCTGACGCAGCAGTCTGTCATCACGCGAAAAGAACCGCTCGATTTCATCCGGTGTCATAAGAGGCTTATTGGTGACCGACCAAGACTGTCCCGTCGTGGCTTCGCGGATGCTTTGATCCCGTCCCGGTTGATTGCTTGAATGCGCTAGGACTAATGCCTCGCCCAAACGCTTACTGAAATACGAAAGCGTCGTTTCGTCATTCCCGCCGAACAACTGCACCACACCCGAATTTGCCAAAAAGGTCTCATAAGATTGCGGGTAGACAGATTTAAGCTGCGATAGGTCTTGCAGGACGATATGCAGCTTGGCACCCAATCCACCCAGTTGGGCTATCGCCGTCTCGACGCATTGCAAACGTTGCATTGAGGAAAATTCTTCAAGTAAAAAGAGTGTTGAGTCTCCTGTGCTTCGTTGCTCTTCCTCGCACGCAGCAAGGGAGAGCTGCAACACCATTCGCTTCCAACCACGAAGCTCTGTATCTCGCATCGCCGGCGTTACGAAATACCAAGCGAGCGAACCGTTCTTGAACTGGCGTGGATCTCCACATGGCCCACGCAACGTATCTTGAACACATTCAATGCCGACAAATGCGAGATGTCGTCGCAAGCTCGATAGGACACTACTAAATTCTCCTCCCGTGCGATCATAAAACGCTCTCGCCTCGGCCGCGATAAACCCGCCGGCCGCATCGTTATTTAACAGTTCCTGCTCCAGCCAGTATTGATTTGGATTCGCCGGATCGGGCGTGGCTAATTGGGCTGACAGTTGCCATACCGTGACGAGATCGCGGCGTCCCTCATAATTCACATGGCTGGCAACATGGGCATCCAACATCGCGATCCCCTGTTTTGCGCAGTCATTCCAATGAGGGTCCTTGACGCCTTCTTGCTCAACTACCAACGAATCTGCCAACAGTTTCGCATTCGGAACAAAAAATCGTCTGTCAGAATCGACCAAGAACTGAATCGGATTAAACCCCGT
>JBGSKR010000706.1:0-4795 GCA_041741135.1 Mariniblastus sp. | reverse complement strand
CAACGAATTGCCCGTCGTTCGCCTGTTTAATCAATCGAATGCCAGCAGTATGAACGAGCGAGAAAAAACCTCCTATCACTGGAGGCGTTACAACATCCACCATCAACTGCACCCAGTCTGGATCGATCCTATCGAACACACCAGCCTCTGTGTCAACATAATCGAGTACATCATTTTCATCGGAATCGTTATCGTTGAAGAAAATAACTCCTCCCAGAGTATATTCATCTTCTTCGCTGACGGTTTCTAATGTCAAATTACCTGCGACAGGAGGTGCGTCCAATCCCACCAAGCGCACGTCGTCGAGAAACGTGCCAAGGGTATTGCTGGTTTCTCCGGCGTCGGTGAAGACAATTTTGGTTTGGCCGGTTGCTACAAATTCGAAGGTGTGAATTAGCCACTGGCTGGTGCCTTGGATGTTGTCCAAGTCGGTGTCGGTTGCCAGCAGTGGATAAATGGGCAATGGATTTTCGATTTCTCCGTTAATCCCAAGAGCCTGAAACTTGACTTGGTTTTGGTTCAACGGTGTGTTCGGGCGGGCTTTGAGGGCAAATGAAATCTGATAAAGTCGTCCGGCAACGGTATCCACGATTTGCGACAAACCCATGCTGCCGGTTTTGCCATCGCCACTTCCATTGGGGTGGGCGTCCAGTTCCAAATGCTGGGCACCTGCGGATGCGCCGCCTAGGATGCCGCGTTGGACTTCGAAACCGGGCCCGCTGGCCAACGTCCATCCGGGAAGCTCGGACACAAGTTTCCAGCCATTCCCGCTGTGAACCACGGTCGAAAGATTGGTGCTATTGTCTTCGAAACTTCCGTTCTTGATCAGGTTCAAGGTCGCCTTTGTATTCGCGACGGCGGTGTTGGCAGTCGTCTGAATTGGGTCTCCGCCATTGGCGTCATTGACATAAGCCGCCGCTAGCAACGTCTGCTCGCCTGGTTCCAGCGAGTCGGCAGGCAAAGTGAATTGCCAACCGTTGTTAGCGTCCGTTGTGGCCAGCAACGTATCGGAAGCATCCAGAATTCCGTTTTGATTGCTGTCGCTAAATAGCTTGGCAATCGCTAAGTCAGTCGCCCGATAAACCGAAGCTTGAACCTCCACAGGCCCGCCGACATAGACTTCCGAATTGATTTCCAGTTTCTCAATTCCCGCAGAACGAAGTGCGAACAAATCACCAACCTCATTGGCCGACAATCCACGATTGTAAATACGGACGTCATCGATACCGCCCTTGAAGAAACGACCGCTGCCATTGCCGCGTGAACCAATCGACCAAGGCGAACTGACTTTGATCGAGCCAGTCATCCCGATGTTGGAACTTAACTCAATACCGTCTCGATAGAGTCGCCAGTTAGCTCCATCGTAAACGCCCGCCAGATGCACCCATTGGCCTACGTCTTCTGTGGGCATAGCTGCCGAAGTCATCGAACTTTTTCCGTTCCAACTGCCGACTTCATATTTCCCATTATTAATTCGTAGAAAAACTTCGGCTTTGGGACTGGTCGTATAACCATGTGCCAAAATATTTCGAATTCCATTGGTGGCTTCCGCTTTGATCCAAGCGCTCATCGTGATGGGGCCGTTGAAATTCAAATCGGCTGAGTTGCCAAGATCGACTCGGTCGTTGACACCATCCAGATGCAGAGCGCCTCCAATGACGCCGGACGATTCCCAGACGGGCCCATTCTTCAGCGTGCCATTATGATTTTGTGCCACATCGACGGCGACAAGTCCACTGCCCTGATCAAAATCCCAATGCGCCAGCAAGCTCACATCCGCAGCGAGCAATTGTCGTGGTTCAAGAGCGTCGTATTGGAGCGCAGATCGAGACGATCTTCGACGCCGTTTCGATGAGGGATTGTGATCGGCAGCCTTGTATCCCAAAGCGTTGAGGCACTTCCTCCAAACTGTGATTGGCAATTTCATGGATTGACTTGTGGTTTTATAAAATCGAATGGGAGTTGAAGTCGCAAGGTGGTTCGGCGTGAACCGAAATCTTGCGAACTCGGCAACTCTTACTAAAAACCGAATCCTTGCGAATCCGGCGACGGTATTAGCTGCGGCGTTTTTCCAATTGCATATTGAGTGCGAGGCCGCGAATTTCGTTGGTGAGCACGTCGAAGCTGGCAGGTGTGCCGGCTTCGAGAGTGTTCTCGCCCTTGACCATCGATTCGTAAATCTTGGTTCGGCCTTCCACGTCGTCGGATTTAACGGTCAGCAATTCCTGAAGAATGTAAGCCGCTCCGTAAGCTTCCAATGCCCAGACTTCCATCTCGCCGAAACGTTGTCCACCGAAGCGGGCTTTTCCGCCGAGCGGTTGTTGCGTAATCAGCGAGTAAGGTCCAGTACTACGGGCGTGAACTTTATCATCCACAAGGTGATGCAATTTCAACATGTAGATGTAACCGACCGTCGTTTCCTGCGTACACTTTTCGCCGGTGCGGCCATCGTACAGCGTATGTTTTCCATGTCGTGGCAAACCCGCCTCGACAAGACATTCGTTGATCTCTTCTTCGGAAGCTCCGTCGAAGACTGGCGTGATGGCTTGAAAGCCCAACTTCGAGCCCGCCCAACCAAGGTGGGTTTCGAGAATCTGACCGACGTTCATTCGGGAAGGAACTCCCAGCGGATTAAGCATGATTTGAATCGGCGTACCGTCTTCGAGATAAGGCATATCCTCAACCGGAAGAATTTTCGAAATCACACCTTTGTTACCGTGACGTCCAGCCATCTTATCACCAACCGAAATCACTCGTTTGGTAGCGATGTAGACTTTGACCATTTGCAACACTCCGCTGCGAAGCTCGTCACCGCGTTTCATGCTGTTGACAGCCCGATCGCGATCATCGATGGCTTTTTCGACCAACGGCCATTGCTCCTTGTAGAGCGTTTCGATGGCTTTGATTTTGTCTTCGCTGCGAAGTGGCTCGATGATCGGATCGAGCCGGAACATGCCTGCTCTTTCGGCGACGAATTTTGGGTCTTGGTCGCGAGCGAGCGGCGTGTCATCGTCGTCGGTCAGCGTCTTGCCCACGATTTTTTCCATGTCGGCAACCATCTCGCCAAAGACGACCGCGATCCGTTGATTACCATCGGATTCGGCAGCCTTCAGGTCTTTTTCGAAGACCTTTCTTTCCTCTTCGGAAAGACTCATGCGTCGAGAGAAACGCTGAGCATCGATCACAATGCCTTCGATGCCAGAAGAAACTTCCAGCGAATCGTTTTTGACGTCCTCACCCGCACGACCAAAAATCGCGTGCAACAATTTTTCTTCGGGGGTCAATTCCGTTTTCGATTTTGGCGAAACCTTGCCGACCAAAATGTCACCGGGTTTCACGTAGGTACCGACTTGAACGATCCCGTTTTCATCGAGATTGCGGAGTGCTTTTTCGCTAACGTTGGGAATGTCGCGAGTGAACTCCTCGCGACCAAGTTTAGTTTCGCGAACCTCGACATCGAACTCCTCGATGTGAATCGAAGTATAAGTGTCGTTTTTCACAAGTTCTTCGGAAATGATAATCGCATCTTCGTAGTTGCAACCATCGAACGACATAAACCCAACCAACACGTTTCGACCGAGAGCCAATTCACCGAGGTGAGTAGCGGCTCCGTCAGCGATGACTTGACCTTTTTCGACTTTGTCATCTTTCATTACCAGAGGTTTCTGGTTCTGACAGGTTCGCTCGTTGAGACCGACATACTTTTTCAAGTTGTAGATATCGTTGCCAATTTCGATGCGAGTCGAATCCACGTAAGTGACTTTGCCACCTCTTTTGGCTCGGATCAACATGCTGGAGTTTTCCGCAACATCGCGTTCCATCCCCGTCGCGACAATCGGTGGCTCAGCCACCAACAACGGCACGGCTTGACGTTGCATGTTCGAACCCATCAAGGCTCGGTTTGCGTCGTCGTGCTCCAGGAACGGAATCAGACCTGCTGACACACCCACCATTTGAGCGGGAGCAATGTCGATGTAAGAAACGTCTTCCGGAGTCGCCAACTCAAAGTCGCCTTTGTAGCGAGCGATGATGTTTCCACCAAGTTGTTTGTGCGGAACGATTTTCCCATTTTCCACTTGGGTGTCCGCAGGCGCGACGAAGACTTCGGTTTCCTCATCGGCTCGCAGCCATTTAATTTCATCCGAAATTTTTCCATTCTTGACAACGGCGTACGGAGTCACCAAGAAACCGTAATCATCGACGCTGGCGTAAATCGCAAGACTGGAAATCAGACCGATGTTCGTGCCTTCAGGGGTTTCAATCGGACAAATACGACCGTAGTGAGAAATATGAACGTCGCGAACTTCGAAGCCTGCACGTTTGCGGTTCAGACCGCCTGGGCCAAGTGCAGACAAGCGACGTTCGTGCGTCAATTGCGACAGCGGGTTGGTCTGGTCAACGACTTGCGACAGCTCGCCTCGTCCAAAGAAATACTCAATTGCGGCGGAAATTGATTTTGGATTGACGAGACTACGAGGACTCATGTCATCGACCTCTTTCATGCTCATCCGTTCCTGCACGGTACGGCGGAGCTTCAAAAAGCCTTTTCGCAATTCATCGCCAGCCAATTCGTCGATCGTTCTCAGACGGCGATTACCAAGGTGGTCGATATCGTCGATGCGGGCCTCACCACCAGGACTCGAGAGGTCGAGAATGTATTTGATCGAAGCTAGAATATCGTCTGGACGTAGTGTCATCTCTTTTTCTGAAACGCCGAGGTTCAATTTTCGGTTGATCCGGAAGCGTCCCACACGACCGAGACGGTAACGGTTCTCGTCGTAGAATTTTTCGTTGA
>JBGSKR010000705.1:0-2334 GCA_041741135.1 Mariniblastus sp. | reverse complement strand
TGAAATCGGAGTCGAGCAGATTTTGGATCGGGACATTACTCCCGACGGGCGTCCTGGTGCCTCGGTATTGGCATTTGCATTTTCTATCGGTGCTTTGACAAAAGCGATACCCAATCGTGTTGGCCAGTGCCTGATGACTTGCCCAACAACTGCAGTATTTAATGGTTTGGTTGAAGCTGAAGAGCAAATTCCCCTCGGAAAATTTTTGCGCTATTTTGGCGATGGGTATCAAAAAAGCAAAATGCTGGCAGACCGTCGTTATTGGCGAATCCCTGTGATGGATGGCGAGTTTGTCGTCGAAGACCTAATTGGCGTCGCCAAGGGAATTGCTGGCGGCAATATCATTCTGCAAGCGGCAAATCGAGGCGTCGGACTGACCGCAGCACGTCGAGCGGTCGAGGCCATTGGCTCATTGCCCGGCACTATTACACCATTTCCGGGCGGGGTGGTCCGTA
Source organism: Mariniblastus sp. (assembly GCA_041741135.1). GTDB lineage: Bacteria > Planctomycetota > Planctomycetia > Pirellulales > Pirellulaceae > Mariniblastus. Next base: position 1,879 of record JBGSKR010000705.1, on the reverse strand, counting down.
GTGGGAGCAAAGTTGGTTCCAAATATAAGGGAATGTTGGCTTCCACGAACGACGCTTATTGCCCCACTTTACGTGGTCGCATACCGACCGCATTGGCTGAAGGAGCGAATTGCGCTTATGAAATAGTGATTGATGGCATGACCGTAGCGGTGGTGGCTGCGGCCATGACCGCAGCTCTTCATGCGGCGATTGGGGAGGGAATTCTAGCGATTTCCGCAGGCAATTACGGTGGCAAGCTTGGAAAATTTCACTTCTCCTTGCGAGAACTTATGTTCATAGAGTAGGCCGTTGATTACAGTCATCAGACGAGTTTGGGAAGATTTTTGGCAACATGCGTGATTGTTTCGTAATCTTCAGAATCACCGTGCAACGCATTCCGCTGCCAGCCGCAATATTGCCCCCCTAGAAACTTAGAAATAGGGTTGTCAAGATAAACACTTAAAATAGTTGCGTACTAGGAGTGTTGGTTGTTAAACTTGCGCCTTAACTTGGTACCAACATATTTGCTCGTTTCTCTTCAGATTTGATGTGAGTAGCATGACTTCGAACACTGATGCCCCCCAATCGATAAACTCGCCAACGAGCATATCGCCCCCCCTCGACACCGAATCCGCCTCTGCTGAATCGCAGTCCAATACCGAAGGAACCGAGGCTCGTCCCAGTGAGCGCATTCAAATTGGTTCTCAACGCGGCGATGAATCGGAGGCCTCTCCCAAAGCAAAGGCGATGAATCCCGCGACAGAAGTCAGGAAAGAAACAAAGAAATCGAATTATCCGCCCCCCAACCTCCGTGACGCGCTGACACCGGAATTGGAACAAGAGCTCGATGAGGCGCTAGGTGGGGAATCGCTTGATTCGATCATAGACGATTCCTCCAGATTTGCTACAACTGGAGCCGAGTTGGCTGCGGAAACACGTCTCACAGGCACAGTGGTCAATATCCATCGCGATGATATCTTCTTCGATCTCGGGGGCAGAAACCAGGGCGTGTTGCCACTGAAGCAATTCGAAAAAACGACACCGCCAGAAGTTGGCGTTGAACTGGAAGTCGTTGTTTCGCGGTTTAACGCCGATCAAGGATTGTATGAGCTGTCGCTCACCAACGCAGCGGTTGATGTGAGCAATTGGGATGAAGTGCAGGTGGGCCAAATTGTTGACGTTACCATCACCAGTGCGAACAAAGGCGGTTTGGAATGTCAGTTGTCTGGCATTCGCGGATTCATTCCAATGGGTCAGATTTCAATTTATCGCGTCGAGAACGCCGAAGAATTTCTTGGTCAACGTCTTACCTGTGTTGTTACTGAAGCCAACCGCCATCGCCAGAATCTTGTGCTCAGCCATCGTGCCCTCATGGAACGCGAGCGCAAGGAACAAAAACAGAAACTACTCGCCGAACTTGCCCCAGGTCAAATCCGCGATGGGACCGTGCGCAGCTTGCAAGATTTTGGAGTGTTTGTCGATCTCGGTGGTCTCGACGGCATGATTCATGTAAGTCAACTGAGTTGGGATCGCGTGACCCATCCCAAAGATGTGCTCACGGTCGGTCAAGCGGTTAAAGTCCGCATAGAAAAGATTAACGAGGAGACCGGCAAGATATCGCTCGGCTATCGCGAATTCACTGCTAATCCATGGGATCAGGCCGAACAGTCATTTCCCGTCGGTTCTCGTGTTAAGGGAACTGTTTCTAAGCTTATGCAATTTGGGGCCTTTGTGAAGCTGGCCCCAGGTGTTGAAGGGCTGATTCACATCTCCGAAATGGGTCACGGCAGGGTGCAGCGTTCGAGTGACGTGGTCAGCGAAGGCCAAGAAGTTGAGGTGAAGGTGGTTTCTTTTGATCGCGAAGCACAACGGATCGGTTTGTCCCTAAAAGCGTTGCTTC
>JBGSKR010000704.1:0-3458 GCA_041741135.1 Mariniblastus sp. | reverse complement strand
GTTTTTCAAGTGAAAGGCAGTCTGTCTGAATCGATACAAGGACTAGAATCGTTACAGTCCCATGCTTTTCAAGTAACGACGGCTGACCATCGCCTATTTAACCCGCAAATATCTTCGGATGAAACTTGCCGTCGGCGTCGGGTTCGATTAAAAATGACGTTTCTTGGAACCGTTCTGAAAAAGAAAACAGAGGAAAAATATCTTGAAAAGTTCATTTGTCGATTTCTCCGAATTTGATTCCGAGAAAGTCATCATTAGTTGGGACGAGATTCGCAAAATCAATCCCCACCGTTTTGAAATGTCACTGCTCGATGGAATCCTCTATCTCTCCGATACACACGCTGTTGGTATCAAGAACGTTTCTGATGATGAATTTTGGGTGCGGGGGCATTTCCCAGGTCGCCCGCTCATGCCAGGCGTTCTAATTTGCGAGTGTGCTGCTCAACTGTCATCCTATTTTGCGATTTCCACCAAAATGGTCGATTCCGGATATGTTGGTCTGGGTGGATTAGAGTCGGTTCGTTTCCGGTCTCCAGTTGTTCCGGGCAATCAGTTGATTTTGATGTTGCAACGAGGCAAAGTCCGCAAGAATGCGATGTTCACCGCCGACTTCCAGGGTTTCGTTGATCAAACTTTGGTTGTCGATGGCACTATCAAGGGCGTCGCATTGGGCGAGTAAAGGCTATCCCGTCATGCCACTGCGAAATCTCATCATCATTGCCCTCGCTATCATTGTTTCGCTGATGTGCTTCGCCGCAGCGGCTAAGAACCGCTTTGCAAACATCGTCGCTCAGGCATTAACGATTATCGAAAAAGAGGCTCTTCAGGAGGTTCCAGCAGCCGAACTGTTTGATTCGGCGATGAACGGAATGATGCAAAAACTGGACAAACACAGTGCCTTCATCGCCGGAGAAAAGCACAAGATATTCAACGAGGATTTGAAACAGGAATTCGGTGGCGTGGGAATGTACCTCGAAACCAATCCGGAAACAAAGCGTCTGTTCGTGCTCGCCCCAATGCCTGACACACCTGCTTTTGCCGCCGATCTCCGCATCGGCGATGAAATTTTGAAAATTGATGGCAACAATGTCGTCGGCATCGATCGTTCCGACGCGGTAAAGTTGCTACGTGGTCCTATCAACCAGCCCGTGATTTTGACCATCCAGCGTGATGAAGAAACGTTGGAGAAGACTCTGCGGCGCGCTTCGATTCCCATCCCCAGCGTCACCGGCGACTATCGTGGGCCAGACCGCAAATGGCAATTCGTGCTGCAGGAAAATCCCCGCATCGGATACATCCGCTTGCACCAGTTCGGAGAAAAAACAGGCGATGAATTCGAATCTGCCTATCGCGAGATCGATGGAGCCATCGATGGCTTGATTCTTGACTTGCGCAACAACTCGGGTGGCCTGCTTGAGGTTGCCGTTCGAATATGCGATCTCTTTTTGGAAAAAGGTTTGACGATTGTCAGCACACGTGGTCGCCACGGTAAAATGATTCAACGAAGAGTTTCAGAAATCGATAGCTTGGTATCACCGAACCTTCCCGTTGTGATCTTGGTCAATCGGTATTCTGCCAGTGCCAGCGAGATTGTGGCCGGATGCTTGCAAGACCATCATCGTGCGGTAGTCATCGGCGAGCAGTCGTGGGGCAAAGGCACCGTTCAAAATTTGATTCCCATGCAACGTGGCGAAAGTGCTCTGAAACTGACTACAGCCAGTTACTGGCGGCCTAGTGGAATCCAAATTGACCGCGATGCCCCCAATTCAGTCAAAACAAAAGTTTGGGGCGTACAACCCGATGCCGGTTTTGAAATAAAACTTACCGAAGAAGATTTGTTTAACAATCTTCGTTACCGCAATATTCGCGATCTCGAAGGATTAATTGCTGGCGGCCACGAACAAGCGCTTGCCGCTCTCAAACGGATGCGTCGAGAGGAAATTATTATCAGCGATGGTGCGGAGGGCGAACTAGAATCTACGCCTGGAGATTCATTATCCGAAGAAGGCGCCTCTGAAAAAAGCTCATCCGAGAAATCAACGACGGGCGAACCTGCGGCCCCCACTCAAACGAACGACTCCGATTCTCAAGACACGCCAAAGCCTGACGATGACGATTCAACTGCGACGCCTTCCGACGAAGATGTACCGCATGTTGATCAACCCGTCCGCCGGGCACTCGAATACTTCGAAACAGTCTTGAAGAAACAGGCGATCGCGGCCTAGATAGAACCGGCCCTCACTCTAGCAACTCTCTCGCTCGAAGAAAAACAGCGTCCAACATCGGCTCCGTCAAGCGACCTGTGAACGTATTCTGCTGGCTGGGATGATAACTTCCGAGCAACCGCCTCCCACGGCTCAACTTTAACTCCGCCCCATGACCAAATTTCGGTCGCGGACGTAACTCAGGCAACCACTCCATCATCGTCAATTGAGCAACTGTCGAAACCCAAGCCAATCCGCCCAAAGCCACAATCACGCTGGGCCGACATCGCTCAAAAGTTTCCGCGAGGAACGTCGAGCAATTCGATTGCTCTTCGATGGTCGGCTGATTATCAGGCGGTGCACAATGACAAACGCTAGTGATCGCACAGTTAATCAACTTCAACCCATCGTCCATGTTGGTCGATGTCCCCTGATTCGCAAAACCAGCTCGATGAAGTGCTCGATATAGCCAATCGCCGCTGCGATCTCCGGTAAACATCCGCCCAGTCCGATTGGCGCCGTGAGCTCCCGGTGCTAGACCCACAATCAACAACGTCGCACGTTGTGAACCAAAATTCGGCACCGCCCGTCCCCAATAACCGTGATCGCGATAGGCGGCCCGTTTCTCTTTGGCGATCAGCCGACAATGGTTCCTCAAGCGAGGACATTTCTCACATTCGATGATACGACGATTGAGATCCGCCCAGCCGTTCTTCAAGACGAAACCTGATCCTTCGTTGAATCTGGCTTTGTTTCACCGGTCGGGTCTTCGTTAATCCCTAGTTCATTGTCCAGATATTTTTTCTTGACATGCCGGTAACGCAATTCCATCAATGCCATTAGCACGACAATTAAACCAATGCCAGCGATTTTCAACCACCAGTTGTCTGGCTTGAGATACTGGTTCAGTTGTTTCGAAAATGCATACATCAACCCGTTGCCAATCAGGCTTCCCAGCATAATCCCAAACAGCGTAAGAAATCGCGAAAGGCCCAGCAAACGACCAAATAGAGAACCACCAATGCTGCCGGTCGTCGAGGTCGGAAAGATCACGAACAACACCAGACCAAAAAATGCCATTCGTTTGATCCACGGATGAGCATCCATAATAAATTTTCCATCCCACACCAACGTTGCGACTTTGGGACCAACATACGGCATTCGAAACAGAAATCCCATGTGGAATGTGACGAACATGGCCGTCATAAAATCCATGTAGGTCACCATCAAAAATAACTGCCCCGGTGCCATCGA
>JBGSKR010000703.1:0-2811 GCA_041741135.1 Mariniblastus sp. | reverse complement strand
GCGCCATTTCGCAACTCGCGGTTCCGGCGGAGCATGCGCAAGTTCACCAGCATCCAGCCTGTATCTACGAGGTTCATCGAATTTTACTGGAAAACCTGGTAGAGCTGGACCGTGTGCGTGATCGGTACATTCCACAGTTGCTTCAAGATGCTGCCGAAACAGGAAACCCGAACGAACAAAGGGGCGAGGAACTTGGGCCAACGCTGACTCAACGTAATTCCATAAGGTAGTTGGTTGCTACGGTCGCCAATTGTTGAATTTGCCTACTACTCTCCAGCGAAAGTAGCCACACGTTTTGTTTAGCTTCAGCACTACGAGCGGTTACCCTGTGTCAATTCTTTTACCAATTCTTTCAGTCGATTGTGGTGTAACGACATGGGCAACGGAGCGCGGAAACGAACCGTTTCGTCGGAAGTCACTTGAGGATTTTGGCGATTCGATTGGGCAATGCGATCATCAGATTTCTCGCTGCGCTGAAACGGCAACACATGTTGTTGGCTAGAGTTCGCTCCACCTGTGATTACGTTTTCTGCAGGATGTCGGGCATTGCGGGCCTTAGAATTTTGATTGCTGAAAACGATTGTAATTTCCGCATCTTGGGCTTGGACAGTCTTTGGCTCGCATGCCCGCTGTTCGTCCTCTTTAGCGGTCACCGCGTTACCGTGATTAATCGGGGGCAATTCACCTCGCACGACTTTCACGTCGCGGGGAGCCTCGACACCCAACCGAATGGTGTTGCCTTTCACTTTAAGAACGCGAATTCGGATGTTGTCGCCAATCAAAATGTCTTGGTCGAGCTTCCTTGATAAAACTAGCATCGTTACACTCCTTTGCTGATAGATGTGTCGCACCGGACGTTTGGTTTGACTGACGGAATACTATGCACAGTCCATGCCCACTAGAGGCCTGATTGGCATTTAGAACTGCAAGTCGCTGTTAATGAGAGACTTGTGAGAATGCTAGCCATTTTGCTGGCAGTAGACAGTTGTAAGAAAGTAGGTGCCTGTTTGTAAAAAAGACACGAAAATAGAACACATTGGTTCAAGTTTGGACACCCAAAAGATGAGAGGAGCGTCGGCATCTCTCAAAATCAGCAACTTGAAACTGCGTTGATGTTGCTTGACTTGCGAGCGAGTTTGTCGGCACTCGTGATGTCGGAAGTTTGGCATGCGTTGGCAAGTACTTACTCGCGAGCTGTCAATTGGTCACGGAGCTCAGCGGCCAGTTCGTAATCTTCGGCAGCAATGGCTTGCTCTAAGCGTTCATTGAGAGTGAGTCCGACACTGTACTTTTCCCGCAATCCTTCTCGGAATTCGGTGAGTCGTTGAACCAGTTCGTCGTCATCGTACTGATCCTCAGCATCGTATTCAACGAACAGTTCATGTAATTTTCGCAGTCCCTCGTTCACCTCTTCGATGGCGATCTCGACGTCTCGGTCGGACGGGGATTCGTCGACTTCTTCGCGGTCCACCAGTGATAACGCAGCAGCTTGTGTTCGATGGTACAACACAAACGGGCGGTACTGTTCGTGGGAAATTGTCCAGCCTTCATCGGGCGAATATCGTTTGCAGAAATCCATTAGGTTGAGAGTATGATCTGCATCACGTACGGCGCGGCCGAACTGTTTGAGTTGCAACCAACAAACGCGACGATGATAGAACTGAACAAACTCTCGATCGACTTCTAAGCAATTGTCTTCGTCAAGCACAAAGTCTTTTGATTTGTTGGCTTTGGCTTTCAAATAATCAAAATAGGTTTCTGCCCCCATATACCGAGAGCCATCTGGGCGTCCATCGACCTCGAGTTGTAAGATTCCCAAATCGACTCGCATTTGCAGAACAGCACGTTGTCGGAATTCGAGCAGTCGAACATTGACGCTGAGAGGATCAAATGGCCACTGCTTAAGGATGTCGTCGATGATTTGTTTGTTTTTCATACTGAACCAGTATATCCTAATCGTCCAATTTGGGGCGCCCACGAGATTGCTTTTTCTCGCCCACACGTCGTTTTGCATCCAGGCGACGGAGTTTCGCGTTTTTGGAAACTTTGGTGGGTTTGCGTTTTGTCGGCTCTGGGACTACGTCGATCACCAATTCACGCAATTTGTTCAAGCAATCAGCAGTGTTGCGTCCTTGATCGCGATAGCGATGACTGCGGATCAAAAAGATGCCCTCTTTCGAAATTCGTCGCGAGTAGCGTTTCAAGAAACGTTGCTTAACGGAATCCGGCAAACTGCTGGTACCTTTAACGTCCCATTTCAAGATCGCCTGAGAATTGACCTTGTTGACGTTCTGTCCGCCGGGGCCAGGCGAGCGTGCGAAACTGAAATCAAACTCTTTAATGCTAATCGAGATCGTTTCGTTGATGACGAGCATTTATTGGTTCGAAGAACGCTTAACAGTTGAGTGAAGCGATTGGTGCTCGGATGGCGAATCAGATAGTATTGCTTCGACTGAATCTTGTCGAAAAAAGTCAGCGACATCTCGTAACAGGTCTTGATAAGGTTGACCATTCATGCCGGCACCATGTAGCTCAATCTCATAGATACCCGAATAATTAAGGCTCTGTAAACGTTCGAGCCATCTTCGAATTGGAACATCTCCCTGTCCAAGCGATACACGTCGCTCGGCAGCACAGTTTTCGATGGTTCGATCCGCAATTTGCACGAGATTAACGCAATCTGAAAAATCGCAAATGTCGTCGAACACATCCGGGTTCAGCCCGACATGATACAGATCCAAAACCAGTCCGAGATTCGCTGTTGAAAAATTGACGATTAGATCCATGGACGATTCAAAGCTGTCGAGAAAA
>JBGSKR010000702.1:0-4277 GCA_041741135.1 Mariniblastus sp. | reverse complement strand
GCAGGCGGGCGACGATCTCCGGATGTTGCTCGGCCACGTTGATCAATTCGCCCGGATCGTTTTTCAAATCGTAAAGTTTTAGACCCGTCTTGGCGGTCGAATACTTTGCAGGGACGCCATCGGTTCCACCTGGCTTGCCCGCCATCGTGCGATAGCTGTGCGGAAGGTGGAGCTTCCATTGGCGATCCCGCACGCACTGCAATTCGCCCCCGTAATAATGGTAGAAAACATTGTGCGGAGATTTCGCATCCTTGTCTCCAAACATGAGAGACCGGATATCCTTCCCGTCGATCTGATGATCGGGCAGTTTCGCGCCGGTCAGCGCCGCCACAGTGGGAAGAATATCGATCGTGGAAGCAAACTCATCGCATTCGCCGCCTGCCGGAATTTTTCCCGGCCACCACATCAGCGTCGGCACCCGACAGCCGCCCTCCCACATGGTGCCTTTGCCTTCACGAAGCGGCGCGGCGGAACCGGCGTGATCGCCATAAGAAAGCCACGGGCCGTTATCGCTGGTGAAGATGACCAGCGTGTTTTTATCCAGCTCCAACTCACGAAGCGTATCGAGTATCTGCCCCACGGACCAGTCGACTTCCATCACAACATCACCAAACAGTCCACGCTTACTTTTACCTTTAAATTTGTCGGAAACAAACAGCGGCACATGCACCATCGAGTGCGGCAGGTAGAGCAGGAACGGCTTGTCTTTGTTGCGTTTGATGAAATCGACCGAGCGTTCCGTGTAATCCGTCGTCAGCGGAACTTGATCCTTTGGCGTGACATCTCGCTTGATGATCCGAGTTCCTTCGACCAAAGGCAGAGGTGGGAACGCGGCCTTCTCCGGATGATGAGGCCACATGTCGTTCGAGTAAGGCAGACCGTAATACTCGTCGAAGCCTTGATTCGCAGGCAGAAATTTAGGGTGATGTCCGAGATGCCATTTGCCAAAGCAAGCAGTGGCGTAGTCGTGTTGTTTGCAGATTTCCGCAATCGTAACCTCGGCAGGATTGAGCCCTTGTTGATCTCGTGGCCCCAAGGCACCTGAAATGCCCACTCGAGTGTGGTAGCAACCAGTTACCAAGGCCGCGCGAGAGGCCGAACAGACGGCGGACGACACGGAAAAGTCCGTGAACTTCATGCCCTCCTGCGCCATCCGGTCGAGATGCGGCGTTTGATAGCCCTGTGCCCGCGTGGCACCATTGGCGAAAAAGGGACCGATGTCGGCATAGCCCATATCATCGATGAAAATTACAACGACGTTGGGTTTTTCGGCGGCGTAAAGAAAGGTGACCGCCGAGAAAAATGCGACCGCGAGAAAAAAGCTTTTTATGAGCGAGGGTTTCATGGCGCGAATTGATCCACGTAAATTTTGTCGCCGACGCGTCTTGTCTGTCTCGCAGCCTTGAACCAAAAAAGATATTGGCTTCAAAAATTGAGCCCCGGGACTGATTAACGGACGACGGGTGATTATTAGGCGAAAGTCAAATTGGTTCCCGTCTTTCGTGGTGGCATTCGCCAAAATTCCCACCCGCGAATCTGAATTCTAGAGAAAAAGAACTCTGGCGAGTTCCACAACGGCATGATGTTTTTTTCTACTCGCTTTGTTTCGCCAATCGAGGCGCAGAGTGGCCTTGGTCGCGAATTTTATTTAAGAGCGATTGAAGTTCAGCAACTCGCTCAGGATGTTCGGCGGCCACGTTATGTTTCTGAGGTAAGTCAGATTTGAGATTGAAAAGCTCGACCGGTGAATTACCGTTGGCCTTGTAGTCGCGGCGAGCTTCCCATCCCTTGTTGGCCCCCGAGACATAGCCCGTGCTGGTGTTAATTAACAGCCAGTCCCCGTTTCGGATTGCGAAACCATTTGGATTCGTGTTGTGGATATGAAAACTGCGAACCGATGCGACGTCTCCTTTCATCAAGGGAATCAAGTCGTGGGAGTCCTCGGCGGCATCGGCGGGTAATTCACAAGCAAGACCGGCGGCGATGGTGGCCATGAAATCAATTTGGGAAACGAGCGCATCGCTAACAACGCCGGGCTTGGTGACTCCGGGCCACTTGATAATCGTGGGCACGCGATGACCACCCTCATAGATATCACGCTTGAGGCCACGCAGCGGATGAGAAGACCAATGACCGAATTTCTCGTGGCGAGCATAAGCATATTTTTCTGGACCGTTGTCTGCGGAGAAGATGATGACGGTGTTGTCGGCTTGTCCCGAATCTTCGAGAGCGGCGAGGAGTTGGCCGATTGAGTCGTCGGTTTCAAAAACAAAATCTCCGTAAGGGCCGGCGGAAGATTTTCCGTCAAACTTGTCATTCGGAATGATCGGGGCGTGGGGCGAGGGATAGGCGAAGTAGAGAAAGAATGGTTGTTCGGAGTTCTGTTGCGCTTGGATGAATTTGACACCGCGACGAGTGGTCTCCGGAACGTTCTCGTAAGGGTCCCAGCCCGTGATCATCGGGCCGGGGCGGCATTCCCAACCGCCTTCTTTGATGGTTTTCCATTTCGCAGTGTCCATCATGGTGTCGGGCGCCGCGACAACTTTGTCGTCCTCGATCCAGCAATAGGGTGGGAAGTTGATGACCGTATCACCGAAGTAATGATCGAATCCGTGCGCGAGCGGTCCATCGGGGATAGATTTCGTCCAGTCAAAGTCGGCAGGTTGGATGCCGTTCTTCTTCGCATCCGGTTTTCGGATCCCGTCCCAATCCCAGCCAAGATGCCACTTGCCGATGCACGCCGTTTTGTAGCCTTCGGACTTGAGCATTTCGGGAAGCGTAAGTCGTTCCGGTTTGAATACCGATTTGCCGAAGGAGTTAACGATGCAATGGAAGTCTCGCCAATGATGTCGGCCAGTAAGCAAAGCGTAGCGGGAAGGCGTACAGACGCCCGAGGAGCTGTGGGCATCAGTGAAGCGCATGCCTTGCGTGGCAAGCTTGTCGAGATTTGGCGTTGGGATTTTTGATTCTGGATTGAAGCAACCAAGGTCACCGTAGCCAAGATCATCGGCGTAAATGATGATGATATTAGGCTTTTCCGTCGCATGCAGAACCGAGGCGGAGAAGATAAAAATTAGAGCGATGAGAAATTTCATGTTTTTTGCAGTAAGTTTAGATTTTACGAAATTGTTTAAAAATTGTAGCGGAACGGCGCGAGCCGTCCGGTTTCACTGTCGCGGGATCAGGTTATACCTTACCGGAGGGCTTGCGCCCTGCAGCTTCGATTTACATTTCGAATTTCGGAACACGTTCTAAACCTAAGATTTTGGAATATGCAATTCCGCGTTTGATAGGCGATGGTCCCAATCATCTCTCTGTCATGATTAATGAGATGGCAATGAGATGATCATTGTGGCCCATTTATTTTTTCTTGCCGGAAGGCTTGCTGGCTGTTTTCGCTTGATCTTTCCAAATCACAATTTTTGCGTCGTTCGTTTGTTTAGGGCCGAGGGTCGTGCGACCGTTCGCGATGGCCGTTTCAAGCAATTGAGTTAGTTTGGCGACGGTGTCGGGATTCTCGTCCAAGAGATTGTTTTTTTCTTTGCGATCGTTCGCCATGTTGTAAAGCTGACTTGAGTTGCCGTCGTTGCCTTTCGACCAGCCACCCGAACCTTTGGCGGCGATGAATTTCCAATCTCCCTCGCGGATTGCAAAGCGACCGCTGATGGAGTGATGGATGACAAAAGGATGCGTCGGTTTCACAGTTTCTTCGCCTCGCAACACGGGCAGGATCGAGAAACTGTCCACGCCGGCATTGTCGGGCAAAGTCGCACCAAGAATTTCAGCGCAAGTGGCGATTAAGTTGGTGTGACAAATGAGCTCGTCAGATACGCGACCGGGTTTAATCACGCCCGGCCAACGAACAACGTATGGCACGCGATGACCGCCGTCCCAAGCGTCGGCTTTCATGCCGCGAAGTGAGTAGCTCGGGTCGTGGCCTTTTTTCCGCAGCTCGTCGATACTCGCAGCCGGTGAGCAGCCGTTGTCGGCGGTAAAAAAGACGAGCGTGTTGTCGGCAATGTCGAGGCGATCAAGCGTTTCAAGAATTTGCACGGTCGCGTGATCAGTCTCCATCACAAAGTCTGCGTACGTGTTAATACCGCTTTTACCAAGCCACTCGTCCGACGGAATGATTGGAGTGTGCGGCGAACCGAGAGCGACGTAGAGAAAGAATGGTTCGCGTTTTTTTGATTGCTCTTCGATGAAACGGATGCTTTGTTCCGCAGAGCGCGCAATGACTTGATCAAGCGGAATGTGTTCCGTCACCACATCGTTCT
>JBGSKR010000701.1:0-3897 GCA_041741135.1 Mariniblastus sp. | reverse complement strand
CAAAATCCAAGTCCACTTTCCCGCCGAATGGCAAAGTGCCGATGATCGCTACGACGCGAGAGAAGTGATCGAAGAGAATCTGAAAAAGATCGCGACTAAAACCGATCTCCGCCGCCAACTGTTGGAAAACGGCTCGAAGCTCGATGGTCCGTTCTTTCCCGAAAACCTTAAGGCAGGTGAAACGCTCAATTTCCGTTACTGCTTGACCAACATCAACCCGGGGCACAACATGCCCAGCGGTTCCCTCGGTGCTCAGCCTCAAATCTGGATGAACGTTGCCTTGATCGATCCGTCCGGCACTCGCATTTGGGAATCGGGATACACAGACTCCAGCGGCGATCTGGCTGATCGACATTCGCTCGATGTGCTGGCAAAGAAGATTCCACTCGATACTCAATTGATGAATTTGCAAACGCGATTCCTAACTCAGAACGTCAAAGGCACGGATCGCGAGATGTACTTGCCCGTCAGTTTCGATTTCGATCAGTTACCGTTTTTGCGACCGCCGCAACAACCCGTTACGGTCATGAACCATCCAGCGTCGATTCGCATGGAAGCCCATTCGATTCCGCCGCTTGGATCTCGCAATGTGAAATACTCGGTTCCCGCAAAATTAGTTCGGCAGCCCGGAGTTTATCGCTTGTCCGTCCGATTGCGATCACGAGCCGAACCGATTTACTTTATGAAATTTTGCAATGCGAATCCAGAAATGATTCGTTCGATGAACGAAGGCATTGTCGATTTCCACGTCAGCACGGTGATGTTCGAAGTTCATTGAGAGTCAATAGTTAGTTTAGTTCCGTAGGTTGGACATTCCTGTCCGACCATCGCTTGTCCGCCTTCAACCTCCATACCATGCAACTTTCGCCTCGCCCAATCTGGAAACAACTTGTCGCGGTGGCATTGTTCGCCGCCGCCGGGCTGGTGATGCGCGCTTGTTGGATCAGCGATCCCGCAGCAGACTTTGGTGTGCCGGTCTCCTGCCATAAGGCTGGTGAAATCAATTCCTCATCCGACGACGAAAGTTGTGCAAGTGAGGATTCATCACAAGAGTCGCTTAACTGGGTCTCGGAGCCATTCAAAATCGAACTGCCGAATGTGATCTCCGAACCCGTCGCCGCGATTTCCGAATCAGGTTTGATTGACTCGCAAGTCTCTTTGCCCCTCAAATCGAAAACCACTCGCGCCAATGCTGAAAATTTTGACGTGATCACGTGGGCTGAACCATCCGAAACAGCGACGAGTACTGAAACAAACGAACCAGCGATTCCGATTGCCTCCTTGCCAAAGTTCCAGTTAGAAGAAACGAAAGAAAGCGACAATACTTCACTACCGCCGACACGAATCAAAACGATCACCAATCCGTACTTCTTGCCCGATTTGAGCGACGCGAGCGATGAAGTGAATCCAAGTTCATTCCAATTTGATCAGGCTGAGAAAATCGAGCTGTCGCCAGCCACACCAACCGTGACTCCTCCATCAGACGCTCCGCCACCAGTCTCGCCGCCACCGCTGCCGGGTTCAAACGATTTTCAACCGCGCAGTACCTCTGCCGCGTCTGCCGCCCCCTCGTCCAGCGAGTCGGCGGCATTTTCTGTTTCAAACGATCAACAAATCGTTTTTGCTTCTGCCAACACGGCCATTGAAAATCAACCGGCCAAGTCCGCGAACGATTTTAACTCCGCAGCGGCAAGCTACACTTCACCTTCCCACGAACTCGGTGTTCCCAATGTGCTCTCAAATGCGGATAAATTTGTGCTTGCTCCTGCACCGCCTGCGGGAGCTCACTGGAAAGACGACCGACCTTTGATCGATCGTCGCGCGGTTCTAACCGAACCTATCACGCACGATTTTTCCGCTGACCCAATCGACCAATGCCTGCCTTACGATGCCTACCAGCAGATCGATGTCTACGAGGGTAAGACGCTCAATGCGACACAACGTCCAATTCTGGAATTGGGCCGGCCATGGTATCAGCTAGGGCAACTGGCACCGCCATCGACGCGGTTGGGAAAACACAATCCGATTAATCATCAGTTTCTGATCTACGGAGATATCCGGACTGCGATCTCATCCAACAAACAGAACGGAAATAGCACCACGCAAACGGCCTATGAAGTCAACCTCGATTTCGATTGGCAAATTACGTCGACGGAACGCTTCCATGCGTTCTGGTCGCCGCTGGACAACGGAGTGACAAATACCGGATATGTTTTTGACGACGAGGAATGGACGGAGAGGTTTGATGCGAACGTTGATTTTGGTTACTTCGAAAGCGACCTCGGTGCGATTGTCGGCGGCGCGATAGGAAAAACGTTGCCGTTTGATTTTCCGTTTGCGATGGGCGTGATGCCACTGGTTCTGCAAAACGGTGTTTGGATGGAAGACGCGTTTCTTGGCGTCGCAGCGACCATTCCAGCCCGAAATAGCGCTCGGTTGGACATCTCAAATATGGACATCACGTTCTTTGCAGGGTTTGATAAAATTACTTCCGACGCATTTCGAAACAACGGCGGTTTCGATGACAGCGCCGCAAAGATGTACGGCATCGCCAGCTTCATCGAAGCCCTCGATGGATACTTTGAAATCGACTACGCTTTCCTCGAAGACCGCACCTTCAACGACCGCAGTTATCACAATCTCGGTTTCGGATACACTCGCCGCTATGGTCGCTGGATCTCCAATTCGACGCGCATGATTGTTAATGCTGGACAGTCCACTCAAGTGGTTGAAAATACAGCCGATGGTGTGTTGCTGTTGTCCGAGAATAGTCTGATCACCGGTTCGCCGTCCAGCTTAGTACCCTACATGAATTTCTTTGCCGGTTTTGATCGTCCTCAATCAGTGGCTCGCGCCGCACAATCCGGTGGCATTCTTCGCAACACCGGGATCCTATTTGAGTCGGACGGGATGACAAATTACCCAACGCTCGATCCTACG
Source organism: Mariniblastus sp. (assembly GCA_041741135.1). Lineage (GTDB taxonomy): Bacteria > Planctomycetota > Planctomycetia > Pirellulales > Pirellulaceae > Mariniblastus. The sequence continues at coordinate 957 of JBGSKR010000701.1, read as the reverse complement.
GCTAACGACACTTTCGGCGGCGCACTCGGCTTGAATTTGCTGGCGAATGATTTCAGCCAACAATTGGTCGTCGAAGCGGCTTGGCTGAACGTGATGGGCGACGGCCTGAATCGCAACGCTCCTGACAGTCAATACGGCCTCGGCATGCGTTACCAATTGCCCCTCACCAACGCGCTTATTTTTCGCGCCGACGCAATGGTTGGATTTCTCGAAGACGCCTCGGACATTCACGGTGCCCGTATGGAACTACGTCACAAGTATTAATCGGCGTTCCGCCAAGAAAAGTGTCGCAGATGAATCATGGAGACAATGTTAAATCTGGCACAACGAAAGTCTCCTCATGCAAGCATATCCCTTCGAGCTTACTGACACGGATGGACATCTCCACACTCTCGCTGACAGTCGTGGTCGCTGGTTGATTTTGACCTTTCATCGTCATCTCGGCTGCCCGGCCTGCCGAGCGCACTTGAAACACTTACGTCAATACAAATCCAAATTTGATTCTTTGAACGTTGACGTAAAGGTGGTAACCTTCGACGATCATTTCTTGGCGCGTGCCTACATTTCCGAATCCGGACTCGAATGGCCGTTGCTGATCGACGCCGAACAAAAGCTCTACCAAGCCTACAATTTACGACGAGCAGCTGGTGGACGTTGCTCAATCCAGGGTCGATTTTCAGTTACCTGAAACTAATAGCGACGGGAACGCGCCCCGGTCGCCCCGGTCGCGACTATCAGCAACTGGGCGGAGATGTCATCATCGATCCACAAGGTGTTGTCCGACTTTTGCATATCAGTTCCAGCCCGCACGACCGCCCCCACGTGGCCGACATGTTGAAGGTAATCCAAAGTCGATAGGCTCACAAGGCATGAGCTGTCGAATGAATCCTCTCAATTCAGATGTCCCACTCTTTTAGTCGCTCGCCCATCGCTTTCATCTCGTTCTTCTTTTTCTCG
>JBGSKR010000700.1:0-3397 GCA_041741135.1 Mariniblastus sp. | reverse complement strand
GCCGAACATGTGGCGATGTTCCGCCGTCAGTATCCCGGAATCAAAATCCTCGTGCATCCCGAATGTCCCCGAGAGGTCAACGACATCGCGGACATCTCGGGCAGCACCGGAAAAATTCTTCGGACCGTCGAAGAAGCTCCTGCGGGTAGCAAGTGGGCGATCGGCACCGAACTGCATCTGGTGAATCGATTGAAGAAAGAACATCCGGAGCAAGAAATCTACTTTCTTTCGCCGGTCGTCTGCATGTGTTCGACGATGTATCGCATCAACCTTGCCCATCTATGCTGGAGCCTGGAAAACCTCGCCGCTGGAACGCCCGTGAACATCGTCCGCGTTGATGAAGAAACCCACCGCTGGGCACACATTGCACTCCAACGCATGTTGGATTTAGGTTAGTTCAGACTTCCCCAAAAATCTCGTCGATGGATTCACCAACGGGTAGTTTAACTGGTGATTTTTGCTGATCGATTTGCACCCGCTTGGGGACTGGAATGGGCTGCTGCAAAAGTTCCGTGGCAGCTTTGAGTGACGCCCATCCAATCACGACTCCAGCGGGAACAATGGCCAATAACAGCCAAACCAAACCATCGCTTGGGTTGCCGTCGATGATTTCAGTTATGGTCCAATACCAATTAAAAATCTGGAACGCACTGTACTCGTTCTGAAAAGGGTACTTGAAGAGACTGAATTGCAACACCAGTGCCATGAGTGTCGGAACTATGACAATCAAGAACCCCAACAGCAAATTTAAAGTCGGTCCGACTCCCGTCGCCCACTCGCGCGAATGTCGATGCAAAATCCCACGAGCGAAAAGGTAACTAATTGACAGAAAGGCCGAAACGTAAATGCAGCACGTGAGGATCGCCAACGATGCTGAGAGAATATCACCCGTTGCGAATGTTCCTCGATTGTTTAGAAAATTGGCAGTCAGCGAACCGAAGTACCAATCGTGCAAGACCAATGCCAGCGTGAGTGAAAGCCCACAGGACCACATCATGATTTGCGCAAACAAAAATCCTCGTCCCGGCCCCGGCATGAGAAACGAAAGTAGCGATCGTCCCAAAATTGACTGCGGCAATTTCCGTTGCACTCGGCGTGAAATGTTTGGTGATTCGCCAATCATTAAAAATTCCATCAGCAGCCAATAGTGCCCAGCGATGAATGCCATTACTAACCAAAACTCTTCATCAAAATAGGTTGAGAACTCCAGTCTGCAAAAGCCCACCACGAACCCCAGAAACAACGTCTGCTGCAGCACCATCATCCAGCGGATATTCGTCGATCGATTGTCAGCTTGAAAAGAAATTTGGGAGACGGCTGTTACCCATAATAGACCTGCCGTCGAACCTAAGAGGGCGAACATCATGCTCATCGCGAAGAAAAAATCGGGGTCGTTGAAGGGTGGTCGCATGGAACTCAGCAAGAACTCGTCTAAGAACACGCACCATAACCAAAATGCCCAACCCAGCAACAACACAAACACCACCGAAACACCGACGCCCCAGGCACGAGAGCGAATCGCTCCCGCCAAAAACAAACCAAGAATCGTCAAGCAAATCGAGAATCCAATGCAAATCACCAGTCCAAACAGAATCTGTTCTAGACTAATTCCTCGCAAGAGATAGGTAAATAAAATGCAGGGAGCCAACACGGCGAGGTAAACCAGCATTTGCAAAATCGCGCTGCCAAATTTTCCAGCGATAATCTGGTAGGGCTTCATCGTCGTGATCGAAATCAGTTCAATCGTGCCGTCCTCGAATTCTTTTGCCACCGAGCGATAGGCGCTGAACGGAATCACAATCCCCAGCGGAAATCCCAGCACGATGAAAAAAGCGAATAGCAACCCCAAGCCGCCATTCGAATTTTGAATATCGTTTGTATTCAGCGTGATGCCCACCACCGCCACCAAACCAACTGCGGCAAGTAAAACAAAATATGTCCACAGAAAATGCCTACTCTTTATCGCTTGCCTGGCTTCTTTAACCAAGATAGAGCTACACCACTCCCCGGCTCTTTCCAGTTTCGTCAGGACGCCGGAAAGTGGAGTCGGAAGTTGTGAACTTGAAAGTTCAGAGTCGGCAAGTGGATTAGTATTTTCGATGGACATTCTATTTTTGATTCTTAAAATCGCCTGAGCTTGGTCTTACGCATCGATTGTTCGAAAGTGATGTCGAATATTCCAGTCATCGCATGAGCCAATACGAAGTGTTTAACTACCATCATTGCACCCTGCCCCGCGTTACTTTCAGGAATGCTTCTTCCAGCGATTTCTGTTTGCCGGCAAAACTGGCAACGCGAATGCCGGCGGCGACCATGGCTGCCAACAATTCAGCTTGCCGCTCAAGGTCTCGTGAAAAAGTGAATTGAATCGTGGGTCGCCCGCCGCTGGCACGGTTTTCCATGCGATTGTTGGCTACATTTGCCGTTCCGTTTCCTGCTCCCGAGACAAAACTGGTTGGTGAATCGCTGGTGTTATCGCTGGCACCGCCAAACCCTGACATGCCCAATAGTTCGACCCGTGACACACCTTCACACTGCTTCAGCCAAGCAACTGCTGTTTCTACATCTGAAACCACGACCGTGGATACGATTAACAAATCTCGTTCACTCACGTCGTCGCCGGAAGAATGGGCTTCCAGAATTTCTTCAACCGTTCCAACGGCCAGCATTTTTCCTTGTTCAATGATCCCCACGCGATCGCACATCTCGGCGAGTTCAGTCAGAATATGGCTGCTGATCAGCAGCGACTTCCCCGTGATGCCAATTCGCCGATCATCTCTCGTAACTCGATCCGCGCTCGCGGGTCTAAGCCAGCAGCGGGTTCATCGAGAATTAGTACTTTCGGATCGTGAATCAAGGCTCGCCCGAGACATAATCGCTGCTTCATGCCTTTGGACAAACCGTCGACCGGCTTTTCTGCCATTTGATCGAGTTGGGTAAATCCCATCACATGCCGCAGCGTCGCCAAGCGATCATTTCCTCGCAGACCATACGAGCGCGCAAAGAAATCCAGATACTCGCGACAATTCACGTTTGGATAAGTGCCGAACTCATCGGGCATCCAACCCAATCGACGCCGTACGCGATCAGGATCATCGACGACGGAAAACCCATCGATCCATGCTTCACCCGAAGTCGGCACGTCCAGCGTCGCCAAGATTCGCATACTGGTCGTTTTGCCAGCACCGTTGGGGCCAATGTAACCAAAGACCTCGCCGGCGCGAACATGAAACGACACATCATCGACGGCGTTTGTTTTGCCAAACTTCCGCGTCACGTGATCGAGTTGAATCGCCACGTCGCCGAAACTACCATTTTCCGATGATGACATGTAATTGTTTCTTATAGGTGACAGATTCGACTTGGTTCATCGCATCCGGATATTCGGCCAGGATCG
>JBGSKR010000699.1:0-4426 GCA_041741135.1 Mariniblastus sp. | reverse complement strand
AACGTGTTCATCGCCAGTGTCCTTGACAGCTCTACTGAGTAGCCTCGATCGGCAGCTTCTTTGGCAGCTTCCGATCCACTTTTGCCCATGGCCACTCCGGCGTCCGTACGTTTGAGTGCCCGTGCATCATTTACACCGTCTCCCGTCATGGCGACCATCAAACCTCGTGCTTGCAGGGCCATCACCAGTCGCAACTTGTGTTCGGGGCGAGTACGAATGCGGCTACAACTGCAAATCGAGAACCGATATATTACATGCGTTAAAGCTTAGCGAGACAACCGGGAGTCAGGAAATAGATTAGCCAATGTCTGCCACCGAACCACTACCGCTCATTTACTCCGTGGGAACCCAAGTCGTCTCAAAAAAAGAAGTCATTACGGCTCACGAACAGGTCGCTCATCCTGCCGGTGCGGTCGGCGTGATCGTTCGCGCGCCAGTGGATCGCAACCACGCTTATCGCGTGCGATTCTCCGATGGCTTCGAAGCGGCTATCGCTCATGTTCAATTGATTCGGTTGGCTGAATTCAAAAATTCAACGATTGGTGCAACCAATGACGCACTACTGAGCAGTGGGCTTTTTGATCGAGTCATTTACCGTTGTTTGATTGGCTCGCGAGCATATGGACTCGATGATGAAGCGTCCGACACAGATCGGCGGGGTATTTATTTGCCACCGGCAGATTTGCAGTGGTCGCTGTACGGTGTGCCGGAGCAATTGGAGAATAACGAATCCCAAGAAGTCTATTGGGAGCTGCAAAAGTTCATTGTATTGGCATTGAAAGCGAACCCAAATGTACTGGAGTGCCTCTATTCTCCGATCATCGAACATGCCACGCCTTTGGCGAAAGAATTGCTGGCGATGAAGGAGACGTTTTTGTCGAAACTGTTGTTTCAAACTTATTCCGGATACGTCGCATCGCAATTTAAGAAAATGCAGACGGATATCCGCAACCAAGGACGCGTGAAATGGAAACATGTCATGCACTTGATTCGTCTATTAATGTCCGGAACGCACGTTCTAACGAGTGGCTCCATCGTCGTTGACGTTGGTGAAAATCGCGATTCTTTGCTCTCGATCAAACGAGGCGAGATCGCATTCGACGAAGTCAATCGGTGGCGGAAGTCGTTGCAAAAGCAATTCGAATCCGCATTTCAAACTACCCAATTACCCGAACGCCCGGACTACGAGCGTGCGAATGAATTTCTGATTCGCGCTCGCCACGCCGCGTTTAGTAAACAGCTGCCTTAAACATGATTCCACACGACAAACTAATGCAGCACGTGTGGTCTCACCCGTTCCCCTTGGTCTTCGCCACGATCAGCGGTGCTCACCTTTATGGTTTTCCATCACCTGATTCAGACTTTGATCTGCGCGGCGTGCATGTCCTGCCGCTCGAATCAGTGGTGGGCCTTCACGTCGGAAATGAAACCGTCGAAAAAGAATTAATCGATGACGGCTTGGAGATTGATTTGGTCACGCACGATGTCGCGAAATTTTTTCGGCTGACGCTCCGTCGAAACGGATATGTGCTCGAGCAAATTTTTTCACCGCTGATTGTACATTCGACGCCAGAGCATGAAGAACTAAAAGCAATCGCCCCTGACTGCATCACGAAACATCACGCCCACCACTACTTCGGCTTCGCCGCGACGCAGTGGAAGCTGTTCCGTAAAGAACTGACTCCGCGAGTTAAGCCGCTGTTATACGTTTACCGCGTGCTGCTGACTGGAATTCATTTGATGCGCACAGGAATCGTTGAAGCAAATCTGGTCACGCTGAACGATGAAGCCAAGCAGTCTTACATGGGCGACTTGATCGAGCAAAAACTTTCGGGTCCCGAAAAAGGCACGCTCGACTCAGCCAATCTGGAATTTCACGAATCTGAGTATCAACGACTCACGAAAGAGCTCGAAAACGCCTACGAGACTTCCCAATTGCCAGACCTACCGTCAGGCAGCGATGCGCTGAACGACTTGTTGGTGAGAATTCGTTTGAAACATCGCAAGGCATAAGGCATGCGATAGGACGCGCGACAGATTAAAAAACAATTCCGTAGCCCGCAGCGAGAACAGGGAAGCGAGCCTCACTTTAATATTCGCGTTGGCATCTTCTTTTCTGCCACTTGCCTAACTGATTCCAATTAACAATCACCTATTCGTGATAATCGTGGCTGGAATCTTGGCGACACAACTTCAGTTTTCCTCACAAACCAAACGAAGCTTTCAAAATCTCGGGATGCAGACGACCGCAGATGAAAGTCCTGCCGGTTTTTAGATTGTGAATAACGACTTCCGCCGGACTGAAGAGTAATTTGTCGATCTTGTAAAAATCGCGATCATAGCGATTAAATATATCCAGAAACGGGACGCCAAAATCAGGTGAAGCAGCGCTGGGCAGTTGATCGGCAATCGCGGACACGGCTTCATCTTCCGTCTCGACCCACAAGTTGACGCGGCCGCCATACAAAATCGCGTCGTTTGTCCATCCGAGCGCTGATAAATCGTCAGCCGCGATCGGAGGCAGGGGCGCTGATCCGATCGCACTGCGAATCGTAGTCAGATCAAAATGCAATTCGTGGAGCTTATGCAATGCGGTCTCGACACTGCGAGCGACGACTTGGAGTGTTCCCGGCAAACTGGCAGTGCGAGCGATACAGATCGTCACTTTCGATTCGGCAACTCCACATGCTTTCGCAAATGCCTGCATTGCGGATTCACTGGGTAGCTGATTTGATTCAAACACGCCGACGACGGCGGGCGGATATTCAACGGACGAAGCTAACTGCGCCACGGAAACAGATAATCCATACTCGGCCAAAATATCTTCTTTGCCACGTAGCAATCGAGCTGGCCCACTGCACATCGCGAAAAATTTTTCATGACTGAATCCCCAACCTGCATACTGGGAACCGATACAAGCGGCCAGCGGATTGTCCGTCGTGATCATCACATGCGGTAGCGGTAAACCGGTCGCACCGCCGGGCTGTAATGAAACCTCGGCCAGCCCAGCGAGACAAATCTCAGCAAGTTTCAAACCGGCAGCCAAGGTTCCGGATCTTCCGATTGCAAAATCGAGCACCGTCGCGGTGCCAATGTGATGTGCCCGTACGTCGTAACGATCGGGTTGAGCCAGGACATCGTTGCAAATTGCCAGTGCGTTCGCGTTTAATCTTTCGAGGTTCACAATTTTCGGTTTATTAAAGTTGTTTAAAAAGTTAAAACAAACGAACATGCTTCAGTTTACGAAGGCAGGGCGTTTGAGATTCCGGCAATACAATCCCGACGCGCCAGCGAGGCGACAATAAACGGAATTTGCGGCACCCTCGCTGGCGCTTCGGGCTTGTATTTTGGTCGTTTCGCGTTCTCTCTTCAAAGCCAATTAAAGTTCCTAAGTTTGCGGGGACGGAAACATAAGTTAAACCGGCCCATCAATCGCGAGGAAAATATTCTTCGACAACCGCATGAAACTCGGCGGCTGTCTTGACATTCGCAACGTGAGTCCGAAAGTGTCGTGCTCCATAACGTCCTTGAGCGTAACAACAAGCATAACGTCGCATCAACTGCGCTCCTTTGTCTTCGCCAAACCGTTCGACGATTAAATCAAAATGATGCAACAAACATGTCCGTTGCTGATCGAGAGTCGGCTCGGCAGGAATCGGTTGCCCACGCAGCACCGCAGTGGCTTGCGCGAACAACCATGGGCGCCCCAAACAAGCGCGAGCGATCATCACGCCATCGACATCGTAACGCGAGAAGGCATTGAACACGGCTTCAGCACTATCGAGGTCGCCGTTTCCAATCAACGGAATCTTTTTCAGATAAGGTTTGATCTGCGAAATCAAATCCCAATCGGCGGAACCGCGAAACATGTCTTGCGCCGTGCGTCCGTGGACAGTCAGCGCTGCTGCTCCCGCTCCTTCGACGACTTGAGCGATATCAATCGCATTGATCTTGTCGCGAGTGCAGCCTAATCGAATCTTGGCTGTGACGGGCGTCGGAGCACAAGCCGCGACGACCTGTTCGATGATCTGCCCCATCCGGTCGGGATCGCGCAGCAAGTAGCTACCACTTTTTGCCTTCTCAGTGACTTGTTTGACGGGACAGCCGAAATTGATATCGACGACACTAACCTCGTAATCGTTAGCCAATCGTTTGCCGACTTTCGCCATCGTCTCGGGTTGGTTATCCCAAATTTGCACTGCGAGCGGACGGGCTTCTTCACGAACGCCCCACAGTCGATCAGGATGCTCGGCTTCGTGCTCGTCAAGCCAGACGAACCCGCGAGCGTTTACCATCTCAGTCGCTTGCAGTCCCGTCCCGCCGTACTCGCGCACGATCTGACGAAACGCGTAATTGGTGAAACCGGCCATCGGCGCCTGCAAAATCGGCGGATCGACGGTGACGTTTCCGATCTGAATCGGGCGCA
>JBGSKR010000698.1:0-5193 GCA_041741135.1 Mariniblastus sp. | reverse complement strand
AAACGGGTGCCCTGCCAACCGACACCGAAGACTTGATTAATCTCGCATTGGAAATCAAAGGAACCGTTTTCGCCGTGATCCTGGTGGGACAACGCAGCGGCGGATTCAAAATCAGTTTTCGCAGTCGTTGCGGATCAGCGGCGAGCGATGTGGCGAAAGAGTTCGGAGGCGGCGGGCACAAAGCAGCTGCCGGTGCGACGATCATGAATGATGATTTTGATGCCGTCCAGCACCAGGTCTTAACTCATGTTCGCGAGGTTCTTTCGGCAGAGTTTTCGCTGGTGGCGACAACCTGACCTAACCAGCGAAACTTCATGACTGCTGCTATCCGCGTAAAAAATCTGGTGAAGACTTATCGGGGCAAGCCTCCGGTCGCAGCCGTGCGCGGAATCAATTTCCAAATCGAAGTCGGACAATGTTACGGCGTGCTTGGCCCAAATGGCGCCGGCAAAACCACCACGATCGAAATTTTGGAAGGCTTGCTGGCGGCGACATCGGGCGAGGTCGAAGTGCTGGGCTTGAACTGGAGTGATCATGCCGATGCCATTCGCCAGCGGATCGGCGTTTCGCTGCAAGAGACGCGTTTGAGCGAACGGTTGTCGGTCGGCGAAACGCTGCAACTTTTTCGCAGCTTTTATCCGACTGGAATTGATGCCGACGAAGCGATGCGGCGTGTTTCGCTGGAGGCCAAAAAATCGGCTTGGGTGAAAACGCTTTCCGGCGGTCAGAAACAGCGACTGGCGGTTGCCACGGCGCTGGTCGGTGATCCCGAACTGATTTTTCTTGACGAACCAACGACGGGGCTTGATCCGTCAAGTCGTCGTCAGATGTGGGAGATTATCGAATCGTTCGGACGCCATGAGAAAACCGTTTTGCTGACCACGCATTACATGGAAGAAGCCGAGCGGTTATGCGACCGAGTCGCGATTTTTGACGAAGGAAAAATTATCGCTGAAGGTACACCGGCCGAGCTGATTCGTTCGCTCGGAGCCGAGCACGTGATCGATTTCACCATCGATCGCGACACGAATGATTTTCGCGATGAGGCGATACTCTCGATTCCCACGGTGGAAAAAATGGAACAGGATGGCGGCTTGTTTCACCTCACGGTGGGCCAGCCGCATGTCGTTTTGCCAGAACTCATTTCGAGTTTGGCCAGCCAAGGAATTTCGTTGTCCAGCTTGACGACGCGACACGCGAGTTTGGAAGACGTGTTCGTCAGCCTCACCGGGAAACATTTGCTGGAGCCAGCTTGAAAACCATGCATCCTATTGTCGCCATCACCATCGCCCGTTTGAAAGAATTCATTCGCCGTCCGGAATCGGTGTTTTGGGTTTATCTTTTTCCGGTGCTGATGGTCGGCGTGTTGGGAGTTGCGTTTCGAAATCCGGCAGCCGAGACGTACGATGTCGACATCATCGAAAGCGAAGCCGCCGAATCGATGTTGACTCATTTCAGTTCGCTTCCGCAACTGAAACCGCGCATCGTTTCGGAGGAGGAAGCGCGAGCAAGACTGCGCACTGGAAAAACGTTGTTGGTGATTTCTGCGACGAGTGCCAGCCTGCAAGACGAGGACTTTGAGTTGGAATTTTTGCTTGATCCGACGCGCCCCGGCAGTTTGTCCGCGCGGAATCTTGTTGACGATCATCTGCAACGTGAACTGGGGCGAATCGATGTTTTTGCTTCACGAGATGAAACGTTTGCAGAACCGGGCGGTCGGTATGTCGATTTTCTGGTGCCGGGATTGTTGGCGATGGGCTTGATGGGCGGCGGACTGTGGGGCGTCGGATTTGCAATCGTGGACATGCGAATTCGGAAATTACTGAAGCGGTTGATGGCGACGCCGATGAAGCGGTCACATTTTCTGATGGGAATGATGGCCAGTCGGTTGGTGTTTATGATTCCGCAGATCGCGATTTTGTTGCTGTTCTCTTATTGGATGTTTGGCGTGAAGATTTTTGGTAATCCGTTTTCGCTGGCCTTGGTGGTCTTGGTGGGCGCGATCGAATTCTCTGTGATTGGTTTATTGGTCGCTGCCCGAGCACAGACTTTGGAGAGCGTTTCCGGTTTGATGAACATGGTAATGCTGCCAATGTATACGCTGTGCGGAATCTTTTTTTCTTACGAGCGATTTCCGGAAATTGTCCACCCGCTGATTCGGATGTTGCCACTGACCCCGCTGATTGATGCCCTGCGGGCGATCATGCTGGATGGCGATTCGATTTTCACACTGGGGCCGGAACTTTTGGTCATGGGTTTTTGGTGCGTGGTTCCGTTTGCATTGGCGATGGTAGTTTTTCGCTGGAACGATTGAAGATGGGTAGCAAGCAGAATTTGTGCCAGCACTTCGGCGCATGAAGCGAGTGCGACGGCTTGGCTTGTTCCGTTTTGGCAAATCGACTAACCTCCGCCAAAATATGGTCCGCCTGTTTCTACAAAATGACTTTGTGAGATTGATCATGCCGGAACGGAATCTGGTTTTTCTAGCTTGTTCGATAGCCTGCCTGACCATGTTGGTTCACACAGGATGTTCCAAAATCCCGGCGTCGGGGTGGCGCGGATTTCGTAATAACTTGGGTCAACAACCGCCGCCATTGCCTGAATTTGACATGCAACGAGAAGCGGCGTTGCGACGAGACCGGAATTTGGCGGAACAAGCCGAACTGGCTTCGCGAACAAATCGTTCGGTACCTCCGGTTGTTGCGGGAAGTTCACACGCGGCTTGCGATCACCCGGACTGCACTCATTCGTCGGCGAAGCCCAAACTGCCATTCGCCGAACCAATCGAGTTTCCAGGAACTAATTTAAAGCAAACGACAGATGTCGAATCTCGAGAGGGTGAAGGTCAAGCCGTCAATCAACAGCCTCAGGACGATCCCAACTCAACTCAAGCAAAATCGGCGGCCAACACCTACACGCTTTTGCTAAATCCGACTCAACAACAAAGACCAGAGCCCACGCCGAATGTGCCAAGCACTAACCTAAAGAACTCTCAAGTCTCACTCGCCTCGTTCAATTCGACCAGCAAACGCCGCCACGACGCCGGAGTTCTTGCCGTCGCTCACGCGCAACCCATGCCAATATCGGTTGAATCGCCGGCCAACATCGTAGTCTCTTCGCCAACACAAACACCGACGCGAATGCCGACTCGGCCCTTAGTTCAATTAGCTACCGCTCCGGTGGTAACGAACCCCGTCAAATCTAGTCAGAAAGTTGCTGATCTGCCATCCACGAGAATTGCACATCAGTTGGATGTGAAACCGGCCTCCGAATTTCAGTTGGCCAATCATTCCAGTCCAAACTTGTCGGGCACAAACAAATCCTCGCAGTTGATTAATCGAATGAAGGCTCAATCTGCTCCTGTGTCGCCCAATGGCACCCGTGAAGCATCAACGATCCACGTGGATCCAACCGCTTTCGATTTTACTTCAAAGACCGTGCCTGTTCCTGAACTGCCACCCTCAGCAAAACCCATTCTCAAAGCTTCTACTCAATCGTCAATTCAACCTTCAGCTCCGTCATCCACGCAATTCGCTCCCCTACGATCAGCGGAACTTTTTGTTGAAGCTTCGCCACTCCGAACTTTGAGTACGACGGCTACGGCCATTCCAAAATTGGAGAGCAATTCATCAGCAATGAAGCTCGACAACACCACCACGAAACCGGCCGCGAATTTGCAAAACCAATTTACTCCGCACAACCGTTTTGATCACCAGAACTTTGTTCCGGTCTCCGCATCGCAGTTGGAGCCTAAATCAAGACAGTCAGTAAATCCTGCGGATATCAAATCGCAAGACTTTTTTAGCGCTCCCACCACTCAATCCACAACTCGCGAATTACCGACAGATTTCTCGTCGCCCCCAAAATCATCCCCGACGACAAACTTTCGTCCGATTCCGCAGTCGAATGCTCCGCCGGCGACAATGATTCAACCATCATCGGCCCCTTTTCAAGCGGCGATGGGTTCCGCCGCAATAGCCCAAGTTTCACATTTTGAAGAGCAAATCCCAAAGCCTGACCAACAAGAAATCGACACCCAGGAATTGCGAGTTGCAAACCCGCAATTCTGCCGCGAGATCAAAGGTTTTGGGCAAATCAAAACGTTTCCTTCGACTACGTTTGAGAACTCGCAGCGAATGTTGATCTATTGTGAAGTCGAGAATCATCATTCACCGCTGTTGCCAACTTCGGCGGGTGATCGCTATGTGACTCGACTCGCCGGGCGTTATTCGATCATGGATGCGAATGGAAAGTCGGTGCAAGCCGGATCGTTTCCCGGCATCACGGATGAGACCGTGCGACAGCGCCGCGATTTCTATTGTTACTTCCCGGTGACGCTCGCCAGCCTGCCCGCCGGTGAGTATCGATTCGAATTGAAGTTACAAGATTTAGCCGACGAACGCGAAGCGCAAGCCATATCATCGCTGAAGTTTTCGGTTCGTTAAAGCGACGTCACAACAAATCGAGATTTCCAACTCAAATTTTGGCAGCGGCTCTCGCCACAAATCTCACGAATTTACACGAATGAAGTCTCAATCCTATTCGTGTTGATTCGTGAAATTCGCGGCAGAAAAAGTAATAAAACCATCTCAATGCAAACGCTACTTGATCCATGGAATTTCTGATTTTTTTGGCCGTTCCCGCCGTGCTGGCTTGGACTCTAGTGCTGATAAACAAGCACGAGCAATCGCAAGCGAACTTGTTGCCGGCGATTGGGTTGTTGGTTGTGCTGACCGGTAGCGTGGTGGGCTATGAGTTCTTTCATCTTTCTGGCGGCCCGATCCCCATCACGATTGATCGATTGTTGCTCGCTGGATTGCTTGGTTTGTGCGGAGTGTTTTACTTGCGCGGCAGCGAGAACCTGCGGGGTCTGAATCGCGCGGACCTGATGGTATTCGCGTTGGTCGGGGTGAATACGGCAAGTGCGATCGCTCACGATTGGCGATTCATGGACAACATGCCTGCCTCGCGCTTGCTGTTCTTTTATTTCATGCCGCTGGCGTTGTATTTCGCCATGCGAACGGTGCGACTGAACGTCTCTGATCTAAAATGGTTTTCGCTCGCGCTGGGGGGATTGGGATTTTATCTAGCACTGACCGGTGTGGCTGAAGTGATGGAGTGGAAGGCGCTCGTTTTTCCACGCTTCATTATGAATTCTGCCGAGACGGAATTTCTCGGGCGAGGACGTGGACC
>JBGSKR010000697.1:0-10427 GCA_041741135.1 Mariniblastus sp. | reverse complement strand
AATTCTGGAATCACGATCACCGATTCATCCGGTGCCAGTTGGCGGTACAACTGCGGCTCCGATTCCAGCCCAACGATGCCGACTCGCTGACTGCGATGCTGAAAGTGAATTCTCGCCGCCACGCCACGGATGGTTTCACTATCCAGCACAACGGGCAAGTTCGACATTTCGTAGATGACTGTCGCCGTCGCGGGTTCAACGAAACTGACGGTCAAATCCTGACGCTGAGATTTCTCGAACTGAAACGCCATCATGTAGTTGAGTGAGTCGATCGAAAAATTTCCCAAAATCATGATCGACACCGCCATCGATATCCCGACCACCGCCAGACTCGATTTCACCGGCTTCCGGGCGACATTGCGCAGGATCATGCGAAGCTCTGTTGGCAACCAATGCGAAGGCACGATTTTCTCCAGCAGCGTTGGCTGAAAGCTTGGCGGCGGCTCGGGTCGCATCGCTTCGGCTGGCGGCAGTTTGATCGCGCGACGAACGGAAAACCAAGTTCCAAAAATCGCCGCGCCGGTCGTGAGCAAAAACGAAAGCACGACCGCAGTTACGTCAACGCGAAATTCCAACACCGGAAATTTGTAGAACTCCTGATAAGTTTCAGTAATTCCGCTAGCCATCCAAAAACCAAACAACGTGCCAACAATCGTTCCCGATATCGAGATCACCAGAACCAGATTTAAGTAGTGAAATCCGACTTCATAATTTGTATACCCACACGCTTTGAGCGCGGCGATCTGTTCGCGCTGTCGGCTGATGAGGCGGGCAATCACAATATTTAAAAGAAACGCCGCCACCGACAAAAAGATCATCGGAGCCACCACCGCCATCCCTTTTAAACCGTTCATCTCGTCCATCAGGTAGCGATGCGAAAGATGATCCTCGCGGTCATTGGCTCCGACGCTGCCATATGGCTTCAGCAATTCATCGAGCTGATCGATGACTTCCGCCACGTTCGCGTCACGAGTCAGTTTCAATGTCACACTATTGAACGCACCGCTCATGTCGGTCGCGGCTTCGAGGTCACGCTCGTTAATCCAGAAAACGCCAAATCGGCGATCATCGGGAAAAATACTTCCCGGCTGAATCTGGATCACGTACTCGGGCGACAGCGCCACGCCAACGATGGTTAATTCCTGACGTCGCCCGTTGATGATTGCCGAAACGACATCCCCGGCGACGAAACCGTGAACTTCAGCAAAGCGTTCGGAGACCACGACTTCGCCCGTTCGTCCCGGCACCAGCATCCGCCCGCGTCGAAGATAAAGCCGATTCAACCGATTCTCTCCCGAATCGGGAACCGAAATCAACCGCGCGGTCGCCGGCTCCGTCATCTCGGGCACGTTCATCAATACGTCTTGCACCAGCCGTGTCTCGACGGCCGATACTCCGTCCAATTCCGCAATTCTCGGCCGCAGCGAATCAGGAACTCGACGCGCGCTCGAGAAAACATCCGCAAAACGAAACTCGCGATAAAAATAGTCTTTGCTGGAAACCAGCGACGCATAAGCGCACATCGACATCACGAACGTCGCGACTCCGGCGGCAACGACCAAACTGATCGCAAGAACTTGGCCTTTCATTTGGGAAAGGTCGCGGACTAATTTTCGATCCAGTTTTTGCACGGGCTACCAACTCAATTCGCTGGCTGATTTTTTTATTTTGTTTTCTTCCATTCCCGAAATCTGTCCGTCGGAAAGCGAGATTACCCGGTCTGCCATTTGGGCAATCGAGGCGTTGTGAGTGATCACGGCAGTCGTGGTTCCTAAATCCTGATTGATACGCGCGATCGCTTCCAACACAATGATTCCCGTTTTGACATCGAGAGCTCCGGTCGGTTCGTCACACAGCAGGACGCTCGGTCGTTTGGCGATGGCTCTCGCGATGGCGACGCGTTGTTGCTCGCCACCGGACAATTGAGCTGGAAAGTGATTGGCTCGATCCGCCAATTTCACCAAATCCAGCGCTTCCATTGGCTTCATCGGGTCGTCGGCAATCTCCGTCACTAATTCCACGTTCTCTTTCGCGGTCAGACTGGGGATCAAGTTATAAAACTGAAACACAAAACCGACATGATGGCGTCGATAACGGGTAAGTTCCGCATCACTAGCGGCAGAAAGTTCTTGGTCTAAATAATGCACGGTGCCAGAAGTTGCCACATCCAGTCCGCCAAGAATGTTGAGCAGCGTTGATTTTCCACTTCCCGAAGCACCGAGCAAAACGACGAACTCATGCTCGTACAATTTGATATCGACGCCGCGCAACGCATGGACTTGCACCTCACCCATATCATAAACTTTGGTGAGATTGCGAGCGCTGAAAACGGCAGGTGGGTTGGTGGGGGTGGTCATGAAAACAGGGGATCGGTAACTTGGGATATCAGCGTTTAGGAAAGTACTAGGGATCGCCTGGATTACTTTCCCTTGTTGAGACTTGAAGTTTATTATTTGAAAAATACAGACACTTCTCGGTGAACGCCACCAATACCCCGACAGGGGTTTTAGCAATTAGCCGTAGGTTGAGCGCAGCGACACCTACGGAAAATGATTAAAAATGAGCATTGACCCCGAAGGTGGTCATAGCAACCGCTCTCTTCGACACCCTTCGGGGTCGGTAGTGAGTTAACTATTGTAACCGGTGGTGTTCGCTTTGCTCAAACCACCGGCTACAAGCTTTTAATCCTTTCAGGATATTCATCAATGGTGGCGTTCACCGAGAAGTGTCAGAATACATTTCAAAATTCGCAGCTGAAAATTTCAGGATAAGGAACTGTCCCGAAACCACTTCCTGATGTTAGGGGTACGGCGCGAGCCGTACGGTATCACAAAAACCGGAGGGCTCGCGCCCTTCCGCTGCCATCGAAACGCGGAACTTATTTTGGGACGATTCCTAAGGAAGCCGTTTTAAGTCATGGATAACTGGTATTCCATCGCTGGTTTTAATGACCCGATGAGTAGTCTCTCGCATCTGGTGGGAACGGTAATTTATTTCGTCATGTCGATCTTTTTAGTTCGCAGCGGTTGGCGTACTCGCGCCACGTTTTGGTATTCGTTGCAATTCGCGGTAGCCAGTCTGTTTCTATTGTCGATGAGTTTTGTGTACCACATGATGGTACTCGGTAGCACAGCGAGAATGGTCATGTTGCGGTTGGACATCGCCGCGATTTTTGTTTTGATTGCAAGTACGTTTACCGCGATCCATGGAATGCTGTTTGTTGGTTGGCGACGTTGGCTTGTGATTTCCGCAATGTGGTTCATCGCGATCGGTGGGATCACGTTGCGAACGATTTTTTTTGACAGCATTCCATCGGTGATCGGTGATGGAATTTTTTTGCTGATGGGTTGGCTGGGGTTCTGTTCGAGTATTTTGTTGTGGCAAAGTTACGGATGGTCGGCGGTTCGCCCAGTGCTTTTCGGAGGATTATTTTACACGGCGGGAGCGATTGTCCATGCGACGGATTGGCTGGTGTTCATCGACCGAGTTTGGGGGCCGCACGAGACGTTTCATTTGTTTGTGCTAGCGGGACTGGGGACGCATTGGGCGTTTATTTGGAGTTTAGCAGATGGTTCTTTTTTGCGCCATCGTACTTGATTTGGCAGAATAGATTGTTCGCCTTATGTCACAACCGCAGATAGCGTTTGATTGATGGCGATCAATTTCTGATATCGCTGGTACACAGCCTGATATTCTTGGGCAGCTTTCGAGTCGGGCTCGAAGCGTCGCTTGCTTGCCGTTTGCTCGCCGAGAAATTCGGTCCATGACTGAGTTGATTCGGATGTGTACTTCCCAGCGAGACAACCATGGCGGAATTTTGCCATCAGCGCCGCGCCCCAAGCACATCCTTCGGACGCGCTTTCCATCATCGTCACCGGCGTCTGAAAAACATCGGCCAACATTTGCCCAAGCTCCGGTGTTTTCGTCAGCCCGCCCGATAACACTAACTCGGTTCTCGGAAAACCTTGGTCGTCCAAAATTTGGCTGCCGATTTTCAAATTGAACATCGTGGAAAGCAGGCCGGCTTTCACCACATTCCCCGGTGTTGCGTTGCCTGAATTCAGTCCCAGCAACATGGCCGTTCCGCCCTGTGAAATCCCCAGCGGCGGCTCGTCGTCCATGAATGGCAAAGCAATCACGCCACCACAATCTGGCGCAGCAGAAACGACTTGAGGCATGATCGTTGCAAACGCCGCATCGCGTCCCATCGCCGCCGCAGTCGTCTCGCTTCCATCGTTCATCGCGACAAACATTTCGACCAATGTGTTCATATAGGTCGTGCCATTTCTGAGACAAACCATATTAATCGGTTTTCCATCTGGCGCACAGAAGTGATCAACCGCAGCACTGACGCCCGAAAAATCTCGATCTCCGACCGAATTGGCGGCAACCGAAGTTCCAAAACTAACCGACACCATTCCGGAGGCGGCGATTAAGGAACTCGCCAGCGAAGCCGGTTGATCGCCTTCTGCGGGTGCGACGGGGATACCCGTTGGCAACCCCAACCGCTCCGCCCAAACTGAATTCAGCGTGCCTCCGTCCTCACCGGCACGTCGCACGGTTGGCAGCAGTTGACCAAGCGGTTTCACTCCCGCAGCGGCGACCAGTTCATCAAACGATTCCAACAGGTCCGCGCGATAATCGAAATTCGATTGTGCGATTGGGAACATCCCCGCTGCATCACCCACGCCCAGATTCCACTGACCGGTTAACTGATAGGCGAGCCAGCCCGCCGGCGTCGTAAGGTGAGATACGGAGCGCGCGATGTCGGGATGGTTGCGAATCGTCCATAGCCAACGCGCGGTTGTGATGCGTTTGGGCATCTTCACACCAAAACGCGCCGAGAGTTCATCGCCTTCTGTTTCATTGCGGGCGTCGCACCACAGCCTGGCGGGTCGCAGAATGTTTCCGGCTGAATCTGCCAACACCTCGCCGTGCATTTGACCAGCGATACCGATGGCCAGCACCTCCATCTCGGTGCCAGCAGTAAGCTTGCCTCTCAGCTCTCTCATCGCGTTGGTAAGCGCCGTTTCCCAATCCACTGGCAGTTGCTCGTAACTGCCGACGCCCAATCCCGTGACCATTTCGTAGCTGCCTTCTCCGGTGGCAACGACGTTCAGGCTCTCATCACACCAAATTACAGACAGCCCTTGCGTTCCTGCATCAATCCCTAAAAATCCACGGTTCTTCATCGCACTCTTTCCTACTGCTTGTTTTAATTTAATGCCCCTCATCATAACCTTTCTGGTCTTGATCGGAAATCTGTTACAATATTCGACGGTTCATGACACCTGGATTTCTTTTCTTCTCACACCCCAACTGCCCATGTACACAAATGAGTCCGACGACTCCCGAAAGTTCGGTTCTTCGGATGAACTTCGGGGCTCCAAAAGGCTGGATCAGGAAACGATTGACGACGAGGCCGCGCTAATCAATCGACGTCGCCACGACAGCACCATCCTGCATGGCCTCAATGACGATTTGAGCTCCAGCCAATTCACGCTGCACGAGTTTACGACCCCTAGCTTCGTCAAAACTACCAGTCGCTACGAAATTCTCGATGAGATTGATCGGGGTGGAATGGGGATCATCTATCAAGCTCGCGACTGGCATTTGCATCGCATGGTGGCCATCAAATTATTGCGACACGAATTTTGCGATCGACCGCGGTTGGTGCAGCGGTTCACCAACGAGGCCCGCGTGATGGGAGCGTTACAGCACCCAGGCATCGCTCATATTTACGAGTGCGGTTTTAGCGAAGACGGACGCCCATTTCACTCGATGATGCTCGTAACTGGAGCCACGCTCAGCAAATTGCTCGAGCAACGAACGGGCAACCGAATTTCGACCACACGCCTGTTGAATGTTTTCGCCAAGCTGTGCGACACGATGGCTTATGTTCACTCTCGGGGAATTTACCATCTTGATTTGAAGCCCGCCAATTGCATGGTTGGTGAATTTGGAGAAGTGATCGTAATGGACTGGGGCTTGGCTCAATTTGCCGATGAAGAAGACGATCGATCACTGTTTCAACACGTAGACGATCACAGCAGCAAACAGCATCACGTACAAGGAACACTGGCTTACATGTCACCCGAGCAGGCCAATGGTGAGATGCTTGACCAGCGAACCGATGTGTTTTGCTTGGGAGCCATTCTTTACGAAATCTTGACAGGGGAAGTCCTTTATCCTGGCGAAGACCGCGCCACAATTCATGGGCTTGCCGTGGAAGCCAATCTTGAAAATGCGATCCAAAAATTGAAACTCAGCAATGCTCCGCCGCCTTTGTTGCGACTGGCCGTTCGCTGTCTCGCCAAACGCCCGCAAGACCGCCCGCACAACGCTAAAGTTCTCGCCGACGCGCTCACGGAATATCAATCTTCTAAACTAGAAATTTCCCACCATGACTTGACGCGGTTCTTCGAGCTGTCACTTGACCTTTTTTGTATTGCCGACAATGATGGATTTTTTCAGCGAATCAATGCCAACTTTTCCCGCGTGCTGGGGCATTCAGAATCAGAACTCCTCTCGAGTCCTTTTATCGATTTTGTTCACCCAGAAGACGTTGAACGCACCATCTTGGTTATGCAAGCGCTCAATCGTGGCGAACCAGTCGTTCGGTTTCGCAATCGCTATCGAACACGAAGTGAACAATTCATGGAACTAGAATGGACGGCAAAATCAATCGTCGAGGAAAATCTGATCTTCGCGGTAGCACGAATTATTACAGAACCAGAACAGTCGCTAAAACTTTTTGACCAACTTCGTAGCTTCGAGATTTGAAAAATGAAAACCCCAAAGATTCTTGCCTTCGCCGGCAGCACACGCAGTCGTTCGTATAATGCTGCCCTGATTAAAATCGCTGCCGAGGCGGCCGAACAAGCCGGTGCGGAAGTGACGCTGCTGAACCTTGCTGAATTTCCATTGCCCATCATGGATGAAGACCTCGAAAAATCAGGCCGTCCCGAGAATGTGCAAAAACTGAAAGACATCTTCGAACGACACGATGCGTTCTTAATCGCTTGCCCGGAATACAACAGCAGCATCACGCCGCTACTCAAGAACACCATCGACTGGGTTTCTCGTCCGGATCAAAACAAGCCACCCCTATCGGCTTATACTGGAAAAGTTTGCGGGCTGATGGCGGCGTCGCCGGGTGCGCTCGGAGGTTTGCGCGGCCTGGTTCACGTACGAGCCATTCTCGGCAACATTGGAGTCACGGTGATCCCGCAGCAGATCGCCATCAGCCGCGCTCATGAGGCGTTCGACGAATCCGGCAACTTGCGAGACGAAAAACTGGCTGCCACGGTCAGCCAAATCGCGCAAACCGTCGTCCGATATACTCAGCAACTCGTTGAATAGGCGAGCAAGCGGCTGATAACATTAACCGCAGTGCGCGCAAGCGTTTGGTTCCGTGGCCTCAACCTCAAAGGACCACTAAACGCCCGCCACCAAATCTTGATACCGCGAGAAGACTTCCGGCGGAATCGAGATGATCGGTGGACCACCTGCATCGTCATCGCGATTGTGATCACCAAAGTATTTCAATTCAAAAGATCGAGCCACCACCTCGCGAAGTTCTGGCAGACCCGACAAGTTTCCAGCGCCAATGGCTTGGGTGAGCAAATTGCCAATCGCCGTGGCTTCGACAGGTCCGCAAATCACGGGGCGCTCCAAAGTCGCAGCGGTCAATTCGTTCAGAAATTGATTTTGTGTACCGCCACCGACCACATGCAGGACGTCGATTTTCGTTGAAAGCACCGACTCCAATAAATCGACGGTATGTCGATAGCTGAGCGCGAGACTTTCCAAACAACACCGGACCAGCTCGCCGACGGACTGTGGTTCTGGTTGATTTGTTTCTGCGGCAAAACGTCGAATCCTTTCAGCCATCTTACCTGGCGCCGCAAACCGTGATTCGTTCGGGTCAATCAGCGTTTGAAATGGAGTCACACCTCGCGCTTGATCGACCATTTCCGCAAAGCTAATGGTTTCTCCTTTTTCCAATAACTCGCGCCGCAACTCCTGCACCAACCACAGTCCACCGATGTTTTTCAGAAAACGAACCGTGCCACCGAAACCGCGTTCGTTGGTAAACGGAGCCGCACAAGACTCAGGAGAAGCAAACGAGTGATCGAGTTCGGCGCCGAGCAACGACCAAGTGCCACTCGACAAATAGGCCCATGATTCTGCTTTATCGATTACCGGAACGGCGGCAACAGCAGCGGAAGTATCATGACCACCAGGTGCGATGACTTGTACGCGGTGCGATATCCCGGCGGACGTACAGACTTCGTCGGTCAACTTTCCCAACACGGTGCCGGCATCAACGAGCGGCCCAAGCAATCGATTCGGAACCCCCAACTGATCCATCAGCTCTCGATCCCAATCGCCCGTTTTCAAATCCAGCATCGCACTGGTCGAAGCGATGGTTCGCTCGGTCGTCATCTCGCCAGACAGCCAGAAATGAAACAAATCGGGGATGAACATTAAACGCTCAGCGGCGCCGAACAAACCGGGTTCGACTGCCAGTCTCGCGGCGACTTGAAACAGCGAATTGATCGGCATCAACTGAATGCCGTTGCGTGCATACAACGCCTCTTTTCCGCCGACTTGCTTTACAACTCTCTCTAGTGCCGCCACGTTTTGTGGGTCGCGATAACAATGCGGCAGACCGATCAGCTCGCCGCTTTTTCCCACCAACGCCCAATCGACGCCCCAAGTATCGACGCCGACACTGGCGAGTTCGATTCCGCTGGCCGCACACCAAGCGTTTGCTTTCCGCAAGCCTTCGAGAATATTCAACCAGATGCCGGTCAAATCCCACACCGGACCTGCCGGAGTAGGGCAGGGCTGGTGCTCGAAACGATGGACCTCTTCCAACGCCAACTTGAGCGGGTTACCGTCGAGCACGCCCACGATGGCGCGGCCGGAACTGGCTCCAAGATCAATCGCTAAATGTGCAGACATAAGACGAAGTGGTAAGTGGTCAGTTGGCAGTGGTCAGTCGCTAGTCATTCAGTAAACGGTCGTCAGAAAATTGCCCAAGAAAATACAAAAACCGAGTTGGATTCGAAGCAAACGTCAACCTTCAAAGGTAACCGTCCACGGATTGTAGCCGGACTCGTGAGAGTTCGGAAATTGTACAAACAGATAAAACCGAAGTCTCACGACTTCGGCTACGAACCATGTCGATAAACGACATTTTTCAAAATCACCGTGAACGGTTACCTTCAAAGATTGACCGTGAACTGCCAACTTTTTCATCTCAAAAACGCTTCGTGCAAACCGCCATCGACGTTGATGATCTGGCCGGTCGTTTTGCTGGACTTGTTACTAGCGAGGAAATAAATCGCTTCGGCTTGATCCGCCGGTGTGATCGGCTGTTGCGTCAAAGTTCGTTGAGCATAAAAGAGCGCTAATTTGTCTCGCAAGCTGTCGTCGGATTCCGATTCTTCGAAAGCGATATCGTATTTCGTCAGCGATGCAATCACGCGATCGCGAGGGAACATCGTACTACCCGCCACGACGGTCGCTGGAGCCACTGCATTCACACGAACCAGCGGAGCCATTTCGATCGCGAGTTCGCGAACCAAATGATTGGCGGCGGCTTTTGAAGTGTCGTAAGCCACCGATCCTTTTTTGCCGACCACACCGTTGACGCTGGTCGTCAGCACCACCGAAGCTTTCAAACCTTGCTCCTTCAACAAGCCGCGTAGTTCATCGACCACGTTGTAGCTGCCGCGAACATTGACATCGAAAGTGAACTTCCATTTGTCATCAGACAGACTGCCATCACGTTCGGGAGCAACAAACACACCCGCAGTGACAATCACACGATCAACACCGCCATAAGCCAACACGGCTTGTTGGATCATTTCGCGAATGGATACGCGATCAGTGATGTTCACGCTCAAGCCAATCGCTGGCCCACAACCAGAAATGCCACTGCCCGCGACTCCGATTCCGAGACCATAAACAGCCGTTAATTCGTCGGCGGTTGCTTGGGCGGCGTCTTGATGCAAGTCACAACAAACGACGTGAGCGCCTTCTTTGGCGATGCGATGGGCGACTTCTTTTCCAATGCCGTTGCCTGCTCCGATCACCAGCGCGATGTCGCGCGACATGTCTTTTTCCGCAGGAGCACGTTTTAGTTTGGCTTCTTCGAGCAACCAGTACTCGATATCGAACGCTTCTTGTTTTGGCAAAGCAATGTATTTTCCAATCGCTTCGGAACCTCGCATCACTTCAACCGCACACGTATAAAATTCTGCCGTCACGCGCGATTCACTTTTGTCTTTGCCCCAGGCGATCATGCCGATACCCGGAATCAAAATCACCGTCGGATTCGGGTCACGCATCGCGGGCGAATTGCTGTGTTTGTGTTTTTCATAGTAGTCAGCGTAGTCGGCGCGATACTGTTCCAA
>JBGSKR010000696.1:0-3742 GCA_041741135.1 Mariniblastus sp. | reverse complement strand
GTATCCCGGTTCAAAATCAATGAGATCGGGATTAAACAATCGATTATAAACCAGTTGACAGTCGCTGCAAAAAATGAGTTCAATCTCACCGACCTTGGCACTCAACGCTTCAGCACGGCTGGCGGGTATACTGCCACAGTTGATGGGCGATTTTCCAGTTCGAAAAAATTTTTGCAAATGCGCAGAACCGCAGCCAACACAGTTTTCAGCGAAATCTAATTCTCGGTTCATATTGATTTGTGAACAGGTTGATCGGTGCTAAATTTTTTTAAATTGAAAATGGATGCTTGGATGGTATGTCGCCAGACAGTCAACCAGTGCATACATGAAAATAATGATGCCCAACATTTCGAGGAACTCTTCGATTGACTGGCTAATCGTGTGAGCGTAGGAGGTGACTCCCATTTCTTCTGAGCCAGCATGGTCAAATACCAGCGAAGCCACCATTTCCATGCCCAAGGCACCTGCCACGAAAACGGCACCGGCAATCACGAACAGTTTGATGGTGCGTCTCGATTTACGGGCAACAAAGGGAATGAATTTGATCGCCACCAGCAAGGCAAATATCGCTCCGGCAATCACCCATGGTAGAAACAAAACGCCAGATGTAGAGATATAGTATCCGATCGCTGTATTGGCCATTTCATGAATCATGGCGGACTCGTCCAAAGCCAGCCCCACGAAAATAACTCCCAAAAAATACCAATTCAAATAGTCCTTTACTTGTTTCTGTTTCTCTAGGTAACCGATCAAACCCAAAAACAAAGCACAGATCAAAATTGCTACCGCCGAATAGAAGTTGGGAATACTGGGCTCGTGCCCGAGGTCAAATCTTTTCAAAACATGAACCAGGCTGCCATCTGGCTCAAATCCACCATGATAGATCGTGACGTTGGCGAGGGTTCCTGAGACCAAAATCAGGATCATTAACGTTGAAAAAAAAGCGACCAAATTGACGGGAAGCAGGCAAACCACCCCGTACTGTTCTGTTTGATTCAGATCCGTTTGTGAAGAATCAGCAAACGTTTCAGTCAATTTTGTCTCCGGATCGTTAGGCGGCCCACCAGCACTACCAACTTTTGTCACTAGAAATTTGCTCATTGGAGATTCATTGGCCCATTATGCAAGCCAGACTCACTTTTTTTCTCAAGGCTTTTTAACATCCGAATACCGCCTCCTCCGATCCCACTTCCGCGAATCCAACTCAACATGGTTCTTCGCCATTTTTTCAATTGAAAAACATAGCAAAACACGACAAATAGGCCTCGTAACTTTTGGGTGAACGCTAAAGGGGCTCGCAGAACGGCGCCACAATGAGCCTTGAGAATGGCAAGTCGCGATGAAATGAATGGGTACCGAGATGGTTTTGAACCGGCAAATTCCGCCTGTGCTTTGGCCGATTCCAGAGTGCCAGATGCCTTGTCGTGAACGCGTTGGCAGAATAGCAATTCTGGGATCTCATAGTATCCACCCAACAGGCTAAGTTCAGCCAGTAAAACTTTCTCCGCTCCATAGAAATATAGCAATCGCCGAGTCTGTTTGAGAGTGGCCAAGCGAAACAAACCATAGGAGTCGACGCACCAATTCGTACCAAGTATCACGCCCTCGAATCGCTGGATTGGGTCAGGCGAGGCATAGCCACTGCGAGGATGGCCTTTCCAACTTCGCTGCCCATCATCACCGATCTGTAATTCTTCATCGGTATCCGGAAGCAACTCCAGCAACGACCTGCCGTCTGCATCGATCATGTCCGATTGGGAGTGACACCAGGCGATCGAAGGATTTTGGTCGAGCGCTTCAACACAACGTTCGACGAAAGTCGGCTCCATCACGTCGTCATGAGCGGCCCATTTAAAATACTCGCCAGTCGCCAAGTCGATCAGCGCGTTGAAGTTCGCGACCGAACCGAGGTTGGTCGCCTGTCGGACGTAGCGGACTCGAGAATCGGATGCAGCAGCCATTTGGCAAATCTTGGCTGTACGATCGGTCGAGCAATTGTCCGATATGATCAGTTCGAAATCCTGAAAAGTCTGCACAAGCAATGCATCGATTGCGATTTGAAGGTATTCCTCGCCGTTGTATACCGGCATCCCAATGCTGACCTTTGGAGGCATTATCAACTTTTCAAATAGGTTGGATCATCGTTGTCGACTGAGGATTGTTTCCGAAGACAACGCATTTCTACTTGGCAACTGCCAACGATTCTTTTTTGGCAGAGTACTCTTGCTCAATCCAGTGATATGTCTTGGCCATTCCGTCCCGAAGTTTGATCGATGGTTGCCAATTCAATAGTTGCTGAATCAGATCGTTGTCACTGTTGCGACCGTTGACGCCTTTTGGTGCGTCGAGCTGGTAGAAGCGTTGCAATTTAATTCCGGCAATGTCTTCGACGATCTCGACAAGTCCATTGATTGTCACCAATTCGTTCGAACCCAAATTGATAGGCTGATCGATATCACTATACATGATCATTTCGATTCCCTTCAAACAATCATCGATGTACATGAAGCTGCGGGTCTGTTTGCCGTCGCCCCAAATCTGAATGGAGTGATCGCCGGTGGAAACGGCATGAATGACTTTGCGGCAAATGGCTGCCGGAGCCTTTTCGCGACCGCCATCCCAAGTTCCAAGTGGGCCGTAGACGTTATGGAATCGGGCAACTCGCGTGACCATGCCAAAGTCTTCGCTGAAGTGCCGACACATGCGTTCGGAGAAAAGTTTCTCCCAACCATAACCATCTTCTGGCATCGCAGGATAAGCGTCAGACTCTTTAAGCGGAATCACCTCGGGGCTAAGCTGTTTTTCCTCGTTGTAGACGCAGGCCGAACTTGCATAGAAGAATCTTTCCACGCCAGCATCGCGGGCAGAAATCAACAAGTGGGTGTTGATCAAAACGGAGATCATGCACAACGCTTTGTTGTTCTCAATGAAACCCATCCCACCCATGTCACATGCCAGATTGTAAACGTGTTTTGCGTCAACACAGGCCGCATGGCAATTGTCAGCGTCTCGCAAATCCGCGACAACGTTGTCGACTTGCGGGAAAACCTGATACCATTCTTTGAACGGTTTGATGTCGACTGCCTGGATGTTGGTGTAGCCTTGATCGAGCAACTTCTTGACCAAGTGGCCACCGATAAAACCTCCGCCGCCGGCGATCAAAATCTTTTCGTTTTTATCTAACATTTTTGCTGTTTGGGTCATGGTGTCACACCGGTGAATCAATGGTTGGGTTGTGTAGAAACTCTAGGTTAAATTTAGGAAAAAGTTGCGTGATTTGCTAGGTTTTCAATCTAAAAAGCAAAACTTTTGAGACTTTGAAAATATAAGTACTATTGGCGATTAGATATCGCTTCCAAAGTCGGCCTGGTTCGCTGCATAAACGATAAAACCATTCTAATCCGGAACGTTGCATCCACTTGGGAGCCATGCCTTTGGCGCCAGCGTGAAAGTCAAATGCCGCTCCGACGCAAACTTGAATTCCATTTAAGCTGTTCCGGTGTTCGAAAGCAAACTCGTCTTGTTTGGGGCATCCTAGTCCAATAAAAATCAGCTTTGCCCCGCTAGCGTTGATCCGCTCAATGACTTGCTGATCTTCTTCAGACGTCAGTGATCGAAAAGGCGGCGCCTCCGCTCCAGCAATAATGATTTCAGGAAACCGACGCCGGATCGAATCAACCAAGTCACGAGAAACGGTGTCATTGCCACCATACAAATAGATCGGCGTGCCTTCTTTGGCGGC
>JBGSKR010000695.1:0-1713 GCA_041741135.1 Mariniblastus sp. | reverse complement strand
CGTGCCAGAACGGGCAAAAGAAAATTGGTGGCCGATCCAATCCCGCCCGACCCTGAATTTGACGCATGAATCAATCTGAACACCGGCCGCCCCAGATGCCTCTCAATTCCAGTCATAGCTCGCCATCCGAATCGAAACTCGAATCGTTGCTAAATTCCTTATACAGGCGAATCAACTACGAACGGCAATCCAAAGCCAAGCCGCATCAGTTCCGACTGCAAAACCTGCAAGAGTTTTTACGACGTTTGGGCAACCCGCACTTTCAATATCCGATCGTTCATGTGGCGGGAACCAAAGGCAAAGGCTCGGTCGTGAGCATGATCGGAGAAGTTCTGAGAACGTCAAACCATCGTACCGGCGTGTACGTGTCACCTCACTTGGAAACGATCAATCAACGAATTGCATTGAATGGTGTTCCGATCAGCGACGATCAGTTGGCCGAAACACTGGCGGCTCTCGAACCGGTTGCGCGAGAGTTGGATGAAGAATCCACTCGCCTGGGTCTACGAAGTCTTACGTTTTTTGAAGTCATCACTGCGGCTGCGTTCTACTATTTTTGGAAGCAAAACGTCCAAGCGGTCGTGCTGGAGGTCGGTCTTGGAGGACGGATGGATTCGACCAACGTTTGCCTTCCTGTCGTCAGCGTCATTACCAACATCAGCTTCGATCACACGCGGCAGCTCGGAAATACACTCGAGAAAATCGCGGCGGAAAAAGCAGGCATCATCAAACCGAAAGTGCAAGTGGTGAGTGGCGTGACAACCCCGGGACCAATCGCAGTGATCGCGGAAGTCGCCGGGCGTGAATCTGCACCCCTCGCGGTGTTGGATCGAGATTTTTCGATCAGTCGTTTTGATCGATTGAACGAGTCGTTCACTGTTTCGGGAGCAATCGGAAACTATCGCTTTACCGTAACCGACCTGCGACTGAAAATGCTGGGCGCGCACCAGCGGAACAATGCGGCGATCGCTGTCGCCGCTTGCCAATCGCTGAACCAACAAGGCTGGCAGATCTCGGAAGCCCACATTCGCGATGGGCTCGCGAGCGCCGGAATTGCGGGGCGTACAGAAATCGTATCCCGTCGCCCTTTGGTGATGCTCGACATCGCTCACAACGTCGCCTCCGTTAATGCTTTGGCCAACACGATTCGGGAACTACCCGAGTGGAAATCGGCTTTTCGCAAAACGTTGATCATGGCCGTCAGCGAAGAAAAAGATGCTGCCGGAATGCTCACGACATTGTTAAAAGTATTTGACCATATCGTATTTACAAAGTATCAAAACAATCCACGCGGAATTCCCGCCAACGAGCTGATGAAACTGGCTCAAGCACAAATTGCTGAGCAACACGATACGGTGAACTGCCAGCTAGGCCTTGAGCCGGACCCAATGATAGCCTGGCGATCCGTGCGGGATTCAGCGACCGATAACGATTTTATTTGCGTCGCTGGTTCGGCGTTTCTGATCGCGGAAGTTCGTCCACTGACGATCAAGAGACAACCTTAAACTTTGACTGCCGACGCGCGCCGAGATGGACGTAATAACTTTTCTGAAGGCCGAGGTTCGTGATGGTTCACGGTCGAATTGGAAATCGGCGATTTGTCCCGGCGGCTTGGCGCCGTAGTGACTGGAGAGGTTGCAGACGATGACTTCAAATCAAACGGCTGACCCGATTCCATCCATTGACGCAACATCGATTCACAATCATTTTGCA
>JBGSKR010000694.1:0-3163 GCA_041741135.1 Mariniblastus sp. | reverse complement strand
TCGGGCCAATCTTTGCCACTTTGTGTTCCCATAGTCGACGATAGTGGGCATCTCCTCGGAGTTGTCGGAAAGGAAGCATTTCGATTGCACGGCAATGACGTCTTCAACTCTTTAGAAGTCCACCTCGAAGCAATCTCCGATACCGTAAGAGGAAGCACCGAATTAGAAGAAATAGCCACCTCTCTGGAATCGGCCGAGCGAGACTACTTACTAGTTGTCGAGAACAAAAAGCCTCTCGGCTATATTACCAAGCACACTCTATCGGCTATCAGTCCTGAACCTTTTGACGTTCTACGCGACGACAAGCTTACACAGTCTGACATGGGATTGAGCTCGCTCGTTGTTCCCCTGGTCTGAACAGCGGTACTCTCGCATTAATGCCGAGCTATTCCTTGCCACCCATAGCGGCAAAGTAGTTATTCACAGCATGGTCAAGGATATCGGTCGTCGCGACCATGGGAAGCTCGTTATATTCACAAAAATGATTTACCTGGTCCAGTAGATCGCGAGCATGACAACGTCGCATGGGTCGACTGGTCAGCTCGTAATGCTGAGAGATTAAGTATTCCAACACATCGAGTGAGCATTCAACTTTTGACTTCTTTGCGAAGACTTCGAAAAGCTTAATGAACTCCTGGCGAGATGGTGCTCCGATCTCGATCTTGAACGGGATACGTCGCAAGAAGGCGTCGTCTGCTAGGTCGCTTGGTTCGAGATTCGTCGAAAAGATAATCAATTGTTCGAAAGGAACTTCAATCTTCTTTCCGTTGGCCAAAGACAGATAGTCGATCCGATTTTCTAGTGGAATAATCCAACGATTCAGCAGTTCCGTCGGATTGACTCTTTGGCGACCGAAGTCGTCGATGAGCAAACTTCCACAGTTGCTCTTGAGTTGAAGCGACGCTCCGCTGACATGACTAACAGGGTCGTGCTTTAGCTCAAGGCTATCCATCGTTAACTCGCCACCAACAACTACCGTTGGACGGTGAATTCGTATCCAACGGCGATCTTGACTGGAGGTTTTGAGCAACTTGCTGGCGAGCGATTCTACTGGCTCATGGCACGAGGCATCAAAGAATTTGATGATCTGGCCATCTTCGATGATCGCGTGGGGAACCAGAATGTTTTGACCGAAGCAGCGAGTTATGCGTTGAGCTATGGTGGTCTTTCCGTTTCCAGGTGGTCCATAAACAAACATCCCTTTGCCCGCACTGATCGCTGGGCCAAGTTTGGCCAGCATCTCGGGCTCGACATTGATGTCGGAAAAAGCTTTTTCCAGGCGATCTCGCTTCGGCTTTTCGGAGCGAATTGTTTGCGCCTGGACAGAATCTGCATAGTCGTCGAGAGGTACAGGGGCAGGGCCTGTGTAAGCGCACTCTTGGCTGGCAACCCGCGCGCGCTCGCGACCTAGTTCGGTGATTTGATAGACATGATCGCCCAACATACCCGAGCCACTGAGGGCAAGATATTGGCGCTTTCTGAGTTCCGTGAAAATGTCTTCAAGTATTGCAACTCTTAGGCATATTCGGTCGGATACTTGTTTACCCGTTAGCGAACCCGCTGTCTGTACAATTTTCAATACTAAGTCTTCAACAAACGTAGCGCTGAGGCCGGTCTCCGCGAGCGTGCTCGGCTCTTCCGGTGAGAAACTATCGTCGAGACCCAGCGCTGAAATCAACGCTTCGTGAGATTCCGTGGGTGAAGACTCCCAGGCTGATTGATTGACGGCCGTGGAAGGCAAAGGCTCCTGAAGAGATGAGAACGATAGCGTTTGTTCTGAAGTCATGTTCTATTCACCTTCTTTTTTCTTGATCGTCAACTTCCGGCTTATCTGCCAGCCGAAGTTTGTTAGTTCGTAGTGTTTCGGCACTTCTCCTGATCGCAGGAGTTGTAGCTCGATTAACGTGGATATCGATTCGCAGCAATTTTGTGCGTATGTTGGGTCTTGAGGATCATAGAGCTTTTCCTTACCCGCCCTGACGGCAGCCCCACGAGTATCAGAACGGTTCGATATCTCGACCTTCCCACCATTTCGACCAGCGATCCTCAAGATGTCCTGTTCTGCCGGTTGTAACGTTTCTGGGGCAACAACAGTATGCATGGTCCATTCCTCGCCGAGGTCACTTTACAAGAAGCCTACCTCATTCCAGCACAGGAAGAATGTGAAGAATGGGTTGACGGGACGCAGTGGGCCAAAAGACTCTGAAGTTGCAAGGTCTGCTATTCCGTGGCAGAACTTGGCCGTCTTTGCGAGTAGTAAAAAAACTATCAGCCATGGGCCCCTATGGGAGAGCCAATTGTGCCGAGCAGGTTTGGCGCGCTCAAATCAAGTTGTCGAATATACCGGCAAGCTATGCAAGAAGAATGCGTGTACCTTAACCGTCAAATTTGGCGAGCCCACAGCAACGTCACCAATTCAAATTACACAATGACAGTTCGCTGCTGAACATTTCATCCGATCAGTCGAGCGACCTCCAAGCCCTTAGCTACAGGTAACAGAAACTCTTGTTTCGGCAGAAGTTAGATTGAGTATCCCCGAGTGGGTTCGAACCACTAACCTTCGGCTTCGGAGGCGAATCGGAGTTTCTGAAAAAACGCGGTATTTCCCGGTGATTTTTGTATTTTACAATGATTCACACCAATTGCAATCCATCTTAATCGATTGCATTTTTTTCGTTGTAACGCAGTATTCGACAACACACCAGGCTTGAGAAACGGTAGTTTACCGTTTTTGAAATTCGCATCAGTGGGGCAGTGGTCGAGCTGACATCGCAACGACTTGGACGACATTTTTTGTATTGCCAAGCAATCGCGTTTCACCACAAACAGCTGTGAGATGCAACATTCGAATTAGAGCGATGTAACGTTTTGTAAACGCTGCCCAAACGGCAGCAATTCCCCGAGGTCCCGCAAATGACGAACAATGCTGAACGTGCCGAAGTACTTGGCTCGCGCGAGAAACAAAATTTGAGTAAAAAAAGCCCCCGGATGGGAGGCCAATCCGCTATCCGATCACGAGCCAGATGGATTCCAGACAGGAAATCCCGCCGTACGGCCGCATTCTAGGCAATCTCGCCGTACTGAATTCCCGCCATGAATGGTAAAATCGATGAACTTGTTGCACCCGCAGCGATCACAGCGAAGCAATTCTAAGAGATCAGGC
>JBGSKR010000693.1:0-3419 GCA_041741135.1 Mariniblastus sp. | reverse complement strand
GATATTAGCGCACGTATTGCTCAATACGAAATGGCGTTTCGAATGCAGACTTCGGTGCCGGAGCTGACGGATTTTTCCAAAGAGCCAGCGAGCACGTATGAGTTGTATGGTGAGGAGGCAAGGAAGCCGGGAACTTACGCTTACAATTGTTTGCTGGCGAGGCGTTTGTCCGAGCAAGGCGTTCGTTTTGTTCAACTGTTTCATCGCGGTTGGGATACGCATGGCAACTTGCCTAGCCAGTTGCGAGATCGTTGCACTGAAACCGATCAAGCCAGTGCGGCGTTGTTAATCGACCTGAAGCAGCGCGGACTGCTCGAAGACACCCTGGTTGTGTGGGGCGGAGAGTTTGGACGTACGGCCTATTGTCAGGGTGAACTTGGGGCGAAGAATTATGGTCGAGATCATCATCCGCGATGCTTCAGCATGTGGCTGGCCGGTGGTGGAATCAAGCCCGGAGTGGTTCACGGAGAGACCGACGATTTCGGTTACAACATCGTGCGTGACGGTGTCAGCGTCCATGATCTTCACGCGACGATTTTGCATCTCATGGGTATCGACCATGAAAGATTGACTTACAAATTTCAAGGTCGTCAGTATCGGTTGACGGATGTGCATGGTGAGATCATTAAACCGATTCTGAAAAGTTAGTTCGTTTTTCTGCATATGAATTGAATTTGACTTACAGGACGACCGAAGGCAGGAAAATTTGACGCAGGAAGATTTTGACCTTTTCAATTTTTTTGTCGTAAAATTTTCCTGTCCGAACCATTGTTTGGTGAACGGTAGAAGTCGTCTGCGGCGCGACAGACGCTTACTTCGTGCGCGGCTCTTGTGCGTGGGATCGTTATTTGCGAGGCTTTAGTCAGTGAAAACGATTGGTTAGCGGGATCGTTATGGGCCGCTTACTCCGTGCGCGGCTCTTTATTTGCGGCTCCTTTTAAACTTTGATATTCCATGTCTTCTGACCGTACTCAACATCAATCGACTGATGAGATTCGCAAGGCGCGGGAATTGAGTTTGGAGCCCACGCTTCCACCTGCTCAAGTTCCCGGTTACCGATTGCTGAAATTCATTGGTCGCGGTGCATATGGAGAAGTTTGGTCAGCGCAGGACTTGAAAACGGGTCGTAAAGTTGCCATTAAATTCTACACGCGGCGTTCGTCGGCTGATGTGCAGTTGCTGGCGCGAGAAATTGAAAAATTAGTCGTGCTGTCGGCCGATCGATACGTGGTTCAGTTGCTCGACGTGGGTTGGGAAGCCGATCCACCCTACTATGTGATGGACTACATCGAGCACGGTTCGTTGGAAGACCGATTGAAACGACAAGGGCCACTGACGGCCAATGAAGCGATCGAGTTGTTCCAGGAACTCGCGACCGGAATGATGCATTTGCACGACAAGGGCGTCCTGCATTGTGACCTCAAGCCGGGAAATGTGCTGTTGGATCAAGATGGCAAGCCTCGCGTAGCGGATTTTGGGCAATCGCGATTGAGTACCGACGAAACCCCTGCCCTTGGCACGCTGTTTTACATGGCGCCTGAACAAGCGGATTTAAAGGCAGCACCAGATGCGAGCTGGGATGTCTACGGGCTGGGCGCACTTTTCTTCAGCATGTTGACGGGCAAGCCACCATATTTTCGTGCGGAGTTGGCGACGGAAATTGAATCTTCCGGCTCCATTGAACCCCGCTTGGAGACGTATCGAAAAGCGCTCTTGGCGGCGCGTAAGCCCACCGAACATCGCAGCGTTCCGGGAGTAGATCGAGCGCTCGCCGAAATCATCGACCGCTGCATTGCTGCCAATCCAACGCATCGGTTTAGCAATATTCAATCGCTGATGCTGGCCCTTGGTCAGCGACAATTGACGCGAGCGAGAATGCCATTGATGGTGTTGGGGCTGCTGGGGCCGCTAATGTTGGTCGGAGTCATGACCCTTTTCGGCTGGTGGGCGTTCGAAAAATCAGTCGATCGCACACGCACGGAGATTACCAAAAAGGCCAATGAAAGCAATCAGTTTGCGGCGCAGTTGGCAGCTCGAAGCGCGGCAGAACAGATCGACGAGTATTTTCGAGTCGTTGGGCAACTGACGCGCGACGAGTCGTTTCGGCAAAGCTTTCAAGATGTCATTTCCAACCCAGACTTGTTGCAGATGCGTCAGGCTTTGAGTCACCCCAACCAAAATTCCAGTAGCGACGCCGAGATCATCACGATGCGAGAGCGGTTTCGCAATCATCCCGTTCGCAAACAACTTCAGCCTTTTCTGGAAAAACGATTGTTCGATGCACAAGGCGATTTTCCAATTGCCGCTGGTTGGTTAGTCAACGATCGTTGGGGGAACCAAATTGCTTCTGCGTTTCGCGGCGAGAACCAGACGCTTGGAAAAAATTATTCCTACCGAACTTATTTCACGGGACTGGACAAAGATTTAAAGACGCTGAGTTCGGCGACTGTAGGCAAGAATTCGCAAGAAATTTATTCCGTGTCGGAAGACGTCGAGAAGAGGCAAGTCATTTCGCGGCCACATCTTTCGGCCGTGTTTATTTCCGATCAGTCCAACACTTGGAAAGTCGCCTTTTCGTCGCCGCTGATTTTTGATGGGGAGGTGGCCGGGATCGTCGTGATTTCTGTTGACCTCGGAAGCTTCATTGAATTTGAAAATTTCAAAACGCATTACGCCATGATGGTGGATACGCGACCTGGAGAGAATCCTGGCATCATTCTTGAGCATCCACTATTTCAGGAGGCGTTGTCGGAACACGGAAAATTGCCGATTGAATTGGCGAGAGTACAAGTCAACGTGGACGAGATTTCCAGCAAAGATCGATTCCTTGATCCAGTCGGAAAAACGCAAATCGGAATCGAGGCCGGTTATGATCGTGAATCGATTGTCGCTGACGAGCGCGTGATGATGGAGCCACCACCGATCAGCAATCTGAAATCAAAAACAGACATGCTGCCGAAACGAAGCGATACTGGTCTTCGAGTGTTAGCAGTTGAAGACTACGAAACCATTGTGGCGCCTGCCAATGATCTTAGGGTCGAGCTTGGGCGATTGGCTTTATTGGCGTCTTTGTTCTTGCTGACGGTGACGGTCGGCATGTGGTTTTTTGTGCGACGGATGTTGCAAGAGTCGCGTCACCGATTGGAGCGCACTTTCTCTCCATCAACCGAATCCTCTCCCGGTGACAACCTCGAAACGCTCGCCACCCATACGCGCCGGACGCAGGAGTATTGAAATGTTTCTAATTTTCCGGCGTACATAATGTCGGTATCCTATTTCGTAACCGTTCACGAGTTGAGCTAATTTTTTCGTCCAGCCGTTTAAAATATTCGATAAACTTCAACCATCGACTTTGCCTAAAACCTCGCCAACCCATCTCAAAGACTCCACGATTCTCCGCTCCTCCGCCACTCCGCGTT
>JBGSKR010000692.1:0-6032 GCA_041741135.1 Mariniblastus sp. | reverse complement strand
TCAACCCCGCCCGGCGCACGCCAAGTGACATTGGATCTAAGAACGTAAACCTGAACGTGAGATCGAACGTCCCTCGTTAGCCCCCGCTCATAACTGAAGCGAATTTGTTCCGGGTAGGACTCGAGCACCGAGACATCCAATTTGTCTTGCCCGGAACCCTGCCAAGCAAAGACGAGCACAAATTGCTTTTCAAAATCGACGCTTTGTTTCAACTTCGCCAATTCTGCTTCATCAAAATGTTTGGCTGCATCGACAATAGATCGAAGTACGAGGGGATTGCTCACCGTAGCGTTCTCAAAGACCTTCTGATTGGCTTGTACGTCTGCGAGTTGCTTGATCGGATTGAGCATTAGACCACAGGATTGCAAAGTAGTTCCATTCAATATTCGTTCGAAAACGATTAAATTGCTCTCCCTTCCCAACATTAAATGCAAGGGCATCATGAAGTTTAAAACCATCTCGCTAGTCGCGTTTTTGATTGCCGTAACTTTTTCATGCAGTGTTTTGGCGGAAGAGCCAACGGTTGCTGCCTCCTCAAAATCGAATGACGCGATTGAGTCATTGAAAAAATTTCTGGCGACCGATTCAGACGATCGAGCCGATTTGACAAAGCAATCCTTTGCAACCACCCCGCTGACACGTGAAGAAACAGAGACCGCACGAAAGCTGCTGGCAGAGGATTGGAGCAAGCAACTTCGTAAATCGAGAGCCGAGGAAATGAAGGCCCGCGTGTTGGTCGAAGGCGAATTCAACATGCCGTTCGCGTATCAAGTGTTTGGTGAGAAACCAGAAAACGGACGAAGCCTGTTCATTTCGATGCACGGCGGTGGCGGTGCACCCAAACGAGTCAATGATGGACAATGGGAAAATCAAAAACGATTGTACCAACCCGAGGAAGGTGTTTACGTCGCGCCTCGCGCTCCGACCGATGCCTGGAACCTTTGGCATCAAGGACACATCGACCCGCTGTTCGTTCGATTGATTCAGAACATGGTGGTCTTTGAAGACGTGAGTTGGGATCGCGTTTACATTATGGGCTATTCCGCTGGAGGTGATGGAGTTTATCAACTGGCGCCCCGGATGTCCGATCGTTGGGCAGCGGCTTCGATGATGGCTGGACATCCGAACGAAACTTCTCCGTTGGGATTGCGTAACGTTCCCTTTGCCCTCCAAGTCGGTGGTAAAGATGCGGCTTATGATCGAAACAAAATCGCCGAGCAATGGAAAACGAAATTGGCCGAATTGCAAAAGTCGGACGCAGAGGGCTACCAGCACTTCGTCAAAATCTATCCCAACAAAGGCCACTGGATGGATCGTGAAGACGCGGTGGCACTTTCGTGGATGGCCAAACACACACGCAACGTGACTCCGAAAAAAATTGTCTGGGTTCAAGACGACGTGACGCACTTGCAGTTTTATTGGCTGGGCATCGAAGCCAACGAAGCCAAGGCCGGAACGACCGTCACTGCGGAAGTGAACGGCCAAGAAATTGAAATTGCGACGGAAGATTTAACGTCCATCGATGTGTTCCTCGATGACCGCTTCATCGATTTAGAAAAGCCCGTCACGATTAAATCGAAGGGCAAATCGCTGTTCGAAGGCAAAGTCGAGCCGACGATTTCCGGGCTATTTGAAACGCTAAACCAACGAGGCGATCCGCAACTTAGCTTTCCCAGTTCGGTGAAAGTGAAGATTTCGAAGCCATAAGTCCATCCATCAGCCGCAGCCGCACTAGCGTCCGGTTCCGTAGAATTGATTTGCCGCAGCACTACTTCGCAGCCGACTTGAGTTCCTTGAATCGTTTGCGTAGAGCTACCAGTCGTTCAGCCTGAGCAGGATCAGCTGCGAGATCGTTTTCTTCCATCGGATCGTTCTGCAAATCGAATAATTGCTCACGATCAAATTCGGGCCAGTACATGTATTTCCAGTCCTTGCGAACCAGTGCTTCTGATGACGGGATGAAATCTTTATCTCGCAGCGTCGGGTGCTCGTAGAAAAACTCGTCACGCCATTCTGGTTTCTCGGCCGCCAAATACAACGGAGCCATATCGCGGCCCTGCATGGTTGGCGGAGCTTCAATGCCAACCGCAGCCAAAATCGTCGGCGCGAGATCGACACTGAGCGTAAATTCATCGTTTGTCTTACCAGCTTGATCGGCAGGCATGCGTGGATCATGGATGATCAAAGGCACGCGAATCGACTCTTGATGCGGATACCACTTGTCAGCCAGCCCATGTTCGGCGTGATAATAGCCGTTGTCGGTGGTAAAGATAACGAGTGTATTGTCGAGTAAGTTTTGCGCTTTCAGTTCGTCGAGAATCTTGCCACAAGTCGCATCAACCTCCGTGGCCAATCGATAATAATTTTTCATCATCCGCTGATACTTCTCCGGAGTGTCAAATCTCCAGTGCCAACGATTGCGGCCTTCATTTTTTTCGTTGGCAATGAACTCAGGCAATCGCCGAAATGATTCTTCCGTTGCATTTTCAGGAACAGGAATCTCAATGTCCGCGTACAGTTTCATGCTCTCGGGTTGCGGAAGAAATTGGTCGGGATGCGAATCCTCGGCGTGGGTGGCAAAGAACGCCACTGTCAAGCAAAACGGTTTCTGCTTCGGACGTTCTTTCAAAAATTCAAGTGCGTCGTTTTCGTTTCGCTGCGTGACGTGGACTTGTGAACCGTCGGGCATCTTGTACCAATGCCGACCATGGTACATGCGGCCAAAGTCAAAATGCTTGGCGGGAAATTCTCCATTGTGCCACTTGCCCACGTGGCCGACGTAGTATCCATTATCGCGCAGCAAACCAGGATAAGTCTCTGCCCACGGTGTGTCGAATGGTTTGAAAGCTCGGCAACCATGACGTGACATCCACTGGCCAGTAAACAGCGTCGCGCGACTGATGCCACAAATGCTGGTGGTCACACAGTTGTGTGTGAATCTCATACCGCTGGACGCCAAAGCATCGATCGTGGGAGTTTTGACGACGGGATTCCCAGCCACACCCAAAGTATCATACCGCCAATCGTCAGCATAAAGGATCAACACGTTCATGGGACTTGGGGCCGGAACGTCGGACGCAGAAGTTTTAGACTGCTGCGCAAAGCCATCGCTGCTCAAAATCTGAAACCCGAGCAACACAAACAACATGTAGGACTTTAAGGTAATTTTCATTGGTGATGCTTCGGGTTAGACTACAATAACCGGTGGTAAGGCGAGCGGCAAAAAACGTTTCCCTCAGTAGTTCGAATCGCAAGCCAGTAAGCCTAACCTGAGTTTCGATTTTGGAATCATTGTTTCTTCCGCTTGCCCATTTACGCTTCGTTGGCAACCGACTTGATGTTAGGCGGAATCCACAAGCTTTGCAAATACTGTATCCGTTTCTCTCACTCAACTTGACATCTAAATCAATTTCCATGAACCGTTCGCGAAATCGTTTCTGCTTGTGCCTATTCATTTTAAGTTTGCTGCCCGTCGTGAATTCCTCGACGACGGCCCAGCAGATTCAGGTCGAAGCCGATTCTCGTTACGGCGGCGTGACTTGGATGCAAAACTCTGCCGAGTACGTGTTGCTCTCGCAGCAAACCTACCGTGCGGCGACACAGCAGTTGGTTGCTGGATTGCAAGACCGAAAATGGTCAGCGGATGAAGTGCAGGTCGTCGAAGGTGGTTACGAGGAGTATCCGCCGGCCGTGATTCTGGATGTCGATGAAACGGTGTTGGACAATTCCGCGTTCAACGCTCGAAATATTCGGCATGGAACGCAATACACGACCGAGTCATGGAACGCTTGGTGTCAGGAAGGTAGAGCGGATGTAATACCTGGCGCTAATGAGTTTATTAAATCCGCTGAAGGCTTGGGTGTGAAGATTTTTTACTTAACCAATCGCGTCGATGAAGTGAAAGAAGCCACGATCAAGAATCTAAAAGAGCTTGGTTTTCATGCGAACGAATCGAATGTGTTAACCAAAAATGACGAAGCAGGGCGGGGCGACGACAAAATCTCGCGACGAGCGATGGTCGCCAAAGAACATCGGATCGTGCTGCTCATCGGTGACAGCATGAGCGACCTTTGCAGTGGGATGGACGTCCCAGATACGAAACGTCGAAACGAAGTTTCGAATCAAAAAACAGAACTGCTAGGTTCGCGCTGGATCATGTTGCCGAACCCCGTTTATGGAAGCTGGCAGCGAGCCTTGCCATCCGGAGCGAAAGCATTGAAAACGAAAGAGCAGTAAGCGTCACGACAACCTGTCTTGTCCCTAAACGTGGTTTTGCTAGACTATCTTAAGACAAATGAAACAAGCGGGGACGGATGGCTGAGTCTGGTTTAAGGCACCGGTTTTGAAAACCGGCGTAGGGGTAACTCTACCGGGGGTTCGAATCCCTCTCTGTCCGCTTTTTTCTTCTCGCAAGCGTTCGTCATTCGAACTTTCTTGAGACTTTCTTCCTTCGAGTACTTTATCCCCATCTTTGCAACAACATGATTAAACGTATTCTGATCGCGGGCGGTGCTGGATTTCTTGGTTCTCATTTGAGTGAACGACTGGTCGCTGAAGGCCATGACGTAATTTGTCTGGACAATTTTTTCACCAGTCAAAAATCGAACGTCGCCCATTTGCTCGACAAGCCGAACTTTGAATTGATTCGGCACGATGTCATCGATCCGATCTTGCTCGAGGTGGACGAAATTTACAACCTCGCTTGCCCTGCCGCTCCGGGACACTATCAATACAACCCCATCAAAACGATGAAGACCTCCGTGATGGGGTCGATCAATTTGCTGGGGATGGCCAAACGCTGCAATGCGAAAATCTTTCAAGCGTCCACCAGCGAAGTCTACGGCGATCCAGAAATCCACCCCCAACCTGAATCCTATCGCGGTTGCGTCAACCCGATCGGCGTGCGCGCGTGTTACGACGAAGGCAAACGCGCGGCCGAAACGTTGTTCTTCGACTATCATCGGATGAACAAAACCAACATTCGTGTTTGTCGCATCTTTAATACTTACGGCCCGCGGATGCATCCGTTTGACGGACGTGTGGTGAGCAACTTTATTCGCCAAGCCCTCGATGGCATCGACATTACGATTTTCGGTGACGGCTCGCAAACGCGTTCGTTCTGTTATCGCGATGATCTGGTGGAAGGCTTCGTTCGTTTGATGGATGCGCCCAACGAAGTCACTGGCCCGATCAATTTGGGAAATCCGGGCGAATACACGATCAAGGAACTTGCCGAAATCACAATTGAATTGGTCGGCAGCAAGTCGAAACTGATTTACAAGCCACTTCCTCCCGACGATCCGACTCGTCGCCAACCCGACATCACGCTGGCGAGAAAGCATTTGCAGTGGGAACCGAAAGTCCCGCTGCGAGAGGGTTTGCAAAAAACGATCGACTGGTTCAAGACGATCAACCCCGAAGACTACCGCCCACCAACGCCGAATTTTTAAGTGACCTAAGAAGTTTTATGGTCGTTGGACAATCTACCAATGCTCGTTCACAAATTTGAGCCAGTTCTGAATGCGTCCGGGCAGTATCGGCTCATTTAATTTAACAAAATTGCGAATGGTGTCCGGCAAAAAACATTTGCATCGTTCGTTCGCAACGCCATCGAACAGCCCCGACATTGAATACAAGGGCAATAAATACGGCAATAAAGAATACGGCAATAAAGGATACGGCAATAAAGGGATACGGCAATAAAGCAACACGGCAATAAAGAGCAACACGGCAATAAAGGACAGGCGTTTTACGTGGGTCGAAGTTAGAATCGGATTTTGGAAAAATTGACTCAACAAGTCTTGTCGGCAAGCAACGAGAAGCGTCTTGAAGATATTTCGGTGAAAACCGAACTAAAGAGAGCGAGATCAACAGACCAGACTTAGGATGTCGAGTTCAGGAATCGAACAACGCGTGCACCGGCAGAGCGTTGAAAACAAATGTCAGTCACAGCAGGCGAGCCAGTGGCGCTGATTAGCAAGTGCGGCTGATTAGCAAGTGCGGCTGATTAGCAAGTGCCGCTGATTAGCAAG
>JBGSKR010000691.1:0-9965 GCA_041741135.1 Mariniblastus sp. | reverse complement strand
CCTTTGTTTGCAATGGAATCACTATTCGCCCGTGACGACGAGTGCTAATCTCGACCTATCGAAACTAAATTGCTAAGCGGCCACACGGATGGCGGTAGCCGCAACCGGGGCACTGCATTGAGGATGGGGAGTAGCAATGTGATGCGTCCCCAGCCCCTGATTTGGGGTAAAAGGGGAACAGGATAAAGGGTTATTTCCTCCGCCGCTGGCGACGTAGCAATCCGCAAACGGTGGCAAACATGGTTAAAGTTAGTGAACTTGGTTCGGGCACTGCGGAGGAAAGACTTGCGACTCGAAAACCAAGACTGCCGCTCTCTAACGTAGGGTCGTTGCTGCTGCGGGTCGACGACGACAAACCGCTGGAGTTGAAGAGCCAAAAGCCACCGCGCAACCCACGAGTAGACGAACCCGAGTTGTCCACCAAAAAAAATTCGAACGACTCT
The DNA here is from genome assembly GCA_041741135.1 of Mariniblastus sp. Classification (GTDB taxonomy): domain Bacteria; phylum Planctomycetota; class Planctomycetia; order Pirellulales; family Pirellulaceae; genus Mariniblastus. Next base: position 9,522 of record JBGSKR010000691.1, on the reverse strand, counting down.
TCCCACTCAACCACATTGCCTCCTAGTCCCATCACGCCGTAGGCACTCAGTCCACCGGCTGACATGATATCAGCTGGGCCTTGGGCAGTCGATTGACCGTAAACTGCAGTATTGTCACCCGTGCCACTGGCGACTGCCGTGGGTACCGTATCGAGGCCATTCGGAAAATCGGAATAGGTACTTGTCAGAGGATTGTAATACGCCGCCTTGTACCACTCGTCCATGCTCGGTAGTACGTAGTTAGCTCGCCGGCTGCGATACCGATTGTTCGCGTCGTAGTCGTCAATCTCCGCAGCCGTCCACGGAGTGAGATTTGCGTTCACGCCGCCGGTCGTGAATTTGTAAGCTGCGAATCCGCTAGTGCTGGTGTTCAGCCAGTTCACAAACCGAGCCGCCTCGTTCCAAGAGACTCCCGTGGCGGGCATCGCGTCTCGAGTACCGCCAGTCACGAAACCCATTGGATCCAGCGTAATTGCCAGACTGTTTGCCGTCCCAAAGTTGGCATTGTATTTCGTGATCATGTCTCGGCTGACTTCAAACTTCCCGATCTGGTACTCGTAGGTGACCGAACCAGCGGGGTTCCGATTTCCAGTCGTATCACCCGCATTGCCCGGGTTGCCAATCGTGACAAACTCCATATTGAACGCATTCAGACCAATGCCGAACGGATCAGCAGCAGATTCCTGGCTGAGCCACATCAACGATATCACCACACACAGTACTGCCGTCCAAGGTTTGAACGGATTAATCATGTTACACATCAGCCGGTCCTTTTCTAATTGGAGATACTCTCGATGGTCGAAATTCGCGATTTTCGCACGACCCGACCGAGGACCGTTTTGCCAGCCATGCTAACTGGCACAAGCACTCTTATAGTCGTCCATAACGAAATGTCAAGCATCGGGATTGGGCACTGCCGAGCCAAGCAGCAACGAGTCTTGAGACACGGGGACGAATCGATGGAAAAAGCACGCAGATGGCTCATGTTTCGGATTGATGGCTTTGAGAACCTGCATGGAACCAAACCTCTGGCGTCTTCGCAAGTTCTTCACTAATAGGCTTGTGGAAGGCGATAGAATTGGCTTTGATTTGCTCCGCAAGGGAAGCCTCTTTCAGCGACTCGTGCCGATGGATAAAGGAGTTGGACTCGATAAAATTAGTACACTTGCAGTTAAAACTTTCACCTAAAAACTGCGTGTTAGTGTGCGGACAGGAATGTCCAACCTACGACGATGGATGGACGGACGGAATGTCTATCCTACGGACTAATAATTAACAGACTTGTCTATCACAACAATCCTCATACCTCAGGCAACTATAATTCGCTTGCGAGAAGGACATCATGAACCAGCATCAGAATTTGGTCGACGGCGGGTGGGTGAATGGAACGGGCGACGAATTCGTTTCGACTTCTCCGAGCGACGGTTCCACCGTCTGGCAGGGACGCGAGGCAAGCGACAACCAAATCGCGGACGCGTTTTCTGCGGCAAGGGTTGCGCTGGATGCTTGGTGGGATTGTTCGTCGGAAGAACGGATTGCGGTTGTCGAAAAATTTGCCGCACTTGTTGCCGAGCGATCTGACGAATTGGCGAGGTTGATCTCACAGGAAACGGGCAAGCCGTTGTGGGACTCGCAAACGGAAGCCGGCTCCGTGTCCGCTAAAGTTGCCATCTCCATCGACGCCTTTCGCGAACGTCGCGATACAACTCGTGCCGATCTCTCTGAGATGACAGCGGTAACACGATTTAAACCGCATGGCGTTTGTGCGGTGCTCGGGCCGTTTAACTTTCCGGCTCATCTGCCCAACGGACACATCGTCCCGGCACTGATTGCGGGGAACACGATTGTGTTCAAGCCCAGCGAACTAACACCCGCCGTCGGAGCGTGGATGGCGGCGAAATGGAATGAAGCTGGATTGCCGCCCGGCGTTTTGAATCTGGTGCAAGGCGGTCGTCGCGTGGGTGAAGCGATTGCAATGCGACCCGAATTGGACGGTTTGTTCTTTACCGGTTCCAGTGCCGCTGGCAAAGCGCTTCATCGCGGTTTCGCGGATTGTCCGCAAAAGGTTTTGGCACTGGAAATGGGCGGCAACAATCCGCTCATCGTTCATCAAACTCTCGATCTCGATGCGGCAGCTTATTTGACGGTTCTGTCGGCTTATTTAACCGCCGGGCAACGCTGCACTTGTGCGCGACGGTTGATTGTCGTTGAAGGAAGTGAAAGTCAAAAATTTTTGGAACGACTGGTCGATTGGATTGGCCGTGTTACCGTTGGTTTTTTCGACGACGAACCACAGCCGTTCATGGGGACAGTAATTTCCGCAGCGATGGGCGAGCGGTTGTTGGCGGCACAAACGGACTTGGTTTCACGCGGTGCAGTGCCACTGGTCTCGATGCAAGTTCAGCGAAATTGCCCCGCGTTGTTGTCGCCGGGATTTATCGATGTAACCAATGTCGCTGACCGCGCTGATGAGGAAATGTTTGGGCCGCTGCTAAGCGTGATTCGCGTTGCCGATTTTGAAAGTGCGATTGTCGAGGCGAACAATACGGCTTATGGATTAGCGGCAGGGTTGCTCTGCGACGATGCGAATTTGTATCAGCAGTTTATTCATCAGATTCGCGCGGGTGTGGTGAACTGGAATCGGCAGACAACGGGAGCCAGCGGTCGCCTTCCGTTCGGAGGTTGTGGACTTAGTGGCAATCACCGACCGAGCGCTTATCATGCGGCCGATTATTGTTCGTTTCCGGTGGCGTCGCTCGAGACGGAAGTGTTGGCGATGCCGGAAAAACGTTTGCCGGGAATTGGGTAAATTTTTGGTAACGGTTCACGTCTTTCAAGCTTTCGAGCACGTCGTAGGGTTGTGAAGCTGTATTGGGAAGGGAGATGACTCATTTTCTTTTTTCTTCATTCCATAGCTTTTTCTCCGCGATCCTCCGCTTCTCCGCGTTTTAAAAACTTCCAGGATAACTATGTGCAATTCTTGTGATCTGATCGTCTGCAATCCGACAATAGAATTTACGAAAGAGGCGGTCGGTGCTAAGTTTGACAAATCTCAATGTTGGCTCGTTACTGAATTTCCACGTTGTCAGTTTGGTCGATAGTCTGCATTGCATGTTCAATAATTTTCAAGAACAGCGAGTCCCCAATTAAAGCCAGTCAGTTTTTTCATGTCGGTTTAAAACGCGGAGTGGCGGAGGATCGCGGAGTCTTACACGACTTTGGAGAACGTCAATTGTGCCGCAAAAACCGTGAACGCTTACGGATTTTCTAAAACGTTAATCCCAACAATACTACCAGCGGCAATAGACAAAACGCTGTTCCGACGACCACCGTGCCAGCCGCCAGGTCGCTGTCGCCCTTCATTTGATCGACCAGTACGTATCCCGAAACGGCGGGTGGCATCGCGCAGAGAATTAGTATTACACGGAGTTCGCTGCCTTCGAGGCCCATGGCTAGGCCTACGATCCAACCTAAAACTGGACAGACAACGCTTTTGATTAGACTCGTATAAAGTGGCTCGAGCCAGCGACCAGAAAACTGCAGAGTTGCCATTTGGCTGCCGATTCCAATGAGTGCCATTGGAAATGCGGCCGATCCAATGATGACACAAGTTCGTTCGATCGCGGTGGGGATTTCCCAGCCAGTTTTCTGGACGATTAAACCAGCCACACACGCCAACAAAATTGGATTGAAGATAATGTTGCGGATGATCGTTTTCCAGGAAAACAAAACTGCGGTTCGGTAATTGTAGATCGCCAATAGAGTCACGGCGGCGATGTTAAAGAAAATGACGGTCGGTGCCAACGCAATCAAGACGGCAGCTTCAATTTGCTGTTGTCGCTCCAGAGTTTCGGACGCCAGCGAGAACAAAATCAATGGCAAACCGATAAAGGCGAGATTCCCGCGAAAGCAGGCTTGTACGAATGTTCCCCGTGATGCAACTGGCAGTTGCAATCCCCAAGAAACTAGCCAGCCTATCAGGAGGCTGGCCACAGTGGCCGACAACAAAGTCACCAAAAATGCGTTTGCGGAACCGATTCCCGAGGTCGCAGCACCGAGTTTATAGAACAGAAATAGTGGCAGCGCCCAGAAATAAGCGAACGCATTGAAGCCTTGTGTGGTTTCGGGTCCTAAAAAATTTCTTCGTCGAAGAATCGCACCTAAAACAATTACCGTCAGAATTGGTAGCAGACTGTTGATGATATGCATCGGCTGTTTCGAAAGTTTACTTACGAGCCTTCAAGCTGTTTCAAGACCACCGATTCAACGGTCGTCTTCAGCTCGTCAAAGGGTACGTTAACCGAGTTGACCCGTCCTTGACCGTCGATCACAACAGCAAATGGTAGTCGGTCTACCGGACATTGTTTTAACATTGAAATCTCGGAAGCAGGCACGCAATCGACACCCTCGGGGTAACCGACGAACAAATAGCTGGGATAGTTTTGGATCAATCGCAAAAGTGTTTCATCGAATTTCTCACCCACGCAAACCGCCATGACCACAACTCTCTTTTGCGAAAATTCAACTGCCTTGGTGTGAAATTTTTTGAGTGCTGTTAACGAGTTAGGGTCACTCATCGACCAGAAGATGACGACGACAACGCGGCCCTCAAGCTCATCAACGTCGAGGTTTTGCTGCCAAGTTAGATCGCGAATAAGTTTGCCATTGAAACGCCATTCTTTTCCTTCAAGCTGACAACGTGTGAGGCCGGAGTTACCGAGACGTTTCGCAAGTGCCGCCGCTTCTGGTGACGCTCGCCCTTCGGCACTTTCAACCATCGCTTGATAAACTTCGGCAGCTTGCTCAAAATGCTTTGCCTCCTCGAACCAGTGCAATCCGTAGACGACCGAAGTGAGCAACTTGGAGCCACCCACTGGGTTGCTGGCCAGCGACTTCAAGCAGGTCAGCAACTCTGCTTGTCCAGCTTTTCCGTTGACAAAACGATTTTCAAAAAGCGATTTGAATTGAGAGTCAATTAAGATCAGGTCATCATTGAGAGAATCGAGGTAATCAACGATCTTAGAATCTTTGGAATCTTTAAAACTCTCGACATGTGTAACCAAAATTCGAATCAACACCTGACCGTCTTCCGGCGAATAGCTGGCAACTGCAGTGATTGTTCGTTTTAAATCATTGAGCAATTGGCTGTCATTGGGATAGTCCTGCATCAGATCAACGATTTGATCCGCAATCGGCTGAAACGCCTCTTTGCTAACTGGGTTTGAGTGTTTTAGCAATTCAAACGCCTCGACTTTCAGGGTCGATAGTCTGGCCAATTTCGCGATCTCGGGTTTCGGATCATTGCGATGAGAATCAGCAAACGCCAACAGGCTCGGTGCGATACCGGCAAGATTCAAACGTTCGCCAAAATTAATTCCGTAGTTGATCGAAAGAGCATCAAACTTGGATTTGAGGGCTTTCTCTCGCAACTCTTGGCTTAATGGCATTTGCAGCAATCGTGTCGCAACTTCGATTCGCCGCTGGTTTTCCGCAATTTGAACTTCCGTTGGACCGCTCCGGTTCCAGTTGTTGACTTGGTCCAACAATTTGGCAATTTGCTCCGTGCTACCTGACGACAGAATCGTTTTGAAATCTTCTTGACCAATCGCACGGATGATTTTTCCAGGAGTCTCGTCAGGTTGAGCGGAATTTAACACTCCATCAATCTTTTGGGACGTGCGAAGATGGTTGATTCCGATCATCAACAGGAACAGGCTGGTGACCAGCCCCGAGAAAAAGGCTATCGAATTGACGGCAGGAGAGTTGCCACCCCGTTTCGCAACAAACTCGGAGGATTTGGGCGATGACGATGAAGACTTCGATGAAGACGACGATCTAGTTGAAGATCGTGAACCGGACGACGATGACGAGCGGGGAGGGGGCATAAATACGAAGCTGACGGTCCTTACGGCAATTCGATAGTCGATTTTTTGGGAGTAACCGCAGCATCAGCCAAATCGGACTTGGCGGGTGTTTTGGGCATTTGCAGGTAAATCATTCGCAACTGGTGCAGGCTGTCACGTAGTTGGGTGGCTTCGTCATCGGAAAGATTGTTTTTCGTTTTTTCTTCCAGCATCGAAAGGGTGTCGATAAAATGTTTGGCAAGCGTTCGGTTCGTGTTGGGTTTCCCTGTCATGGGGTCCGGAAAAATTCCAAGTGACGCCATCGCTTGGGTCGCCAAAGTCGAAATCAGCACAGCAAACGAGGCTGGCGGGATTTTCATTTCCGGAAAATGATCGCCGTCAAATTCTTGCTCAAACGATGAATCTGACTCCGCTGAATTTGCTTGTTCAGACTTTTGAAGCTCAGCTTTCTCGCGTTCTACTTGCGTTTTCCAATCCTCGTCGACGTGAATTTTCGACGCTTTGTCAACGAGTGGAGTGTCTTCATTTTCGTTCAATTCGCCCATGTGTCAAACTCCTACTTTTTGGTCTTTGTGGGAACGTCGAACTGCCGCTTGAACGAATCCGGAAAAAAGCGGATGAGCGGCGGTCGGTTTTGATTTGAACTCGGGATGAAACTGCACTGCTACGAACCATGGATGATCGGCAAGCTCAATGATTTCAACGAGCGTGTTGTTCTCGCTAGTTCCAGCCAACACTAAACCGTGAGCTTCGAGCTGATGGCGGAATAAGTTGTTGAATTCATACCGATGTCGATGGCGTTCGGAAATTTCGCGAGTTCCGTAGCATTCGATTGATTTGCTGCCGTCCGCCAAAACGGATCGTTGAGCGCCAAGTCGCATGGTGCCGCCTTTGTCGGTGATGTTGTTTTGCTCGTCGAGCAGACAAATCACGGGATAAGGCGTGTCTTTATCGAATTCGGTCGAGTTGGCATGTTCCAGTCCAGCCACATTTCTGGCGAACTCGATGGCAGCACATTGCATCCCGAGGCAAATTCCAAGGAAGGGAATCTTTCGCTCGCGAGCCCAACGAATCGCTTCGACTTTACCTTCCGTGCCTCGTTCTCCGAAACCGCCGGGAACGAGAATGCCGTCATAACCAGCCAGCAAGCGTTCGGGTCCTTCGCGTTCGATTTCTTCGCTTTGGATGCGACCAATTCGAATCTGAGCGTGGTTGTCGATCCCTGCGTGGTCGATGGATTCGTAGATCGATTTGTAAGCGTCTTTGTGTTCTGCGTATTTGCCGACGACAGCAATGCTGATTTCCGTTTCGGGATTTCGTAAACGATGCAGTAGGTCACGCCAATGGTCAAGATCGAGTTCGCCTTGCGGCAGTCCGAGTTTGGTGACAATCAATTCGTCGAGACCATGGTCAACAAGACTGAGCGGAACCTCGTAGATTGAAAAATCTTTATCGCGTTCTTCAATGACTGCGCTGACGGGGACGTTACAGAACAAGGCAATTTTTTCGCGGTCGGAGTTTGCTAGCTCTCGCTCCGTGCGGCAGATGAGAATGTCAGGCTGAATTCCGATTTGTCGCAACAAGCCCACGGAGTGTTGCGTGGGTTTCGTTTTTAATTCAGCGGCAGCTTTGAGGTAAGGCACGAGCGTCAGGTGAATGTACAAGCAATTCTCTTTGCCGACCTTCAGCGAGAATTGACGAATGGCCTCCAAAAAGGGAAGGCTTTCAATGTCACCAACCGTCCCGCCAATTTCGGTAATCACAACATCGACGTCATCGGCGGCAAGTTTGGAAATGCAGCGCTTGATTTCGTCAGTGATGTGGGGAATGACTTGGACGGTTTTTCCAAGGAACTCGCCACGCCGCTCTTTTTCAATGACCTTCAGATAAATTTGGCCGGTGGTGTAATTGGATTGGCGAGTGAGCGGGCTGTTGGTGAAGCGTTCGTAGTGTCCGAGGTCGAGATCGGTTTCACTGCCATCATCGAGAACATAGACTTCGCCATGTTGATAAGGACTCATCGTGCCGGGATCGACATTGATGTAGGGGTCAAGCTTTTGCATTCGGACTCGCAAGCCGCGTTGTTCGAGCACCATGCCGATCGAGGCGCTGGTCAATCCTTTTCCCAATGAGCTAACGACGCCCCCGGTTACAAATATATGCTTAGTCATGCTTCGTCATGTCTTCCTGGTCGATGAACAAGTCGCTGAACAAGTCGTTTGTAGTCGCGATATCTGCGACTTAAAAAATTCAAAACCACGTGGCCAGCAGCAAAATCGATTCAGTCAGTGACAAACTGAATCGTGACAAACGCCCATTCTAGCGGCTCTGATGTCTTCTGACAAACGCCGCGTAATCCTGCGGCGTATCGATCCCTAACGGGGCATTATCGATGATTCCGACCGCGATGGAGACACCAGCATCAAGGACGCGAAGTTGCTCGAGCGACTCGACCGTTTCGCTTGCGCCCCTAGTCATCATCGGAAATCGAAGCAGGAATTCGCGACGAAATGCGTACAGCCCAACATGCTGTAAGAACACGGGCGGTTCGGCCGTCAGCAAGTCATCATGCCAATTGCGGGGATAGGGAATCGGGCTGCGGCTGAAATACATGGCCTCGCCGAAGCGATTCAGGACAACTTTGACACAGTTGGGGTCTTCCAGTCGTTGGCGGTCACGAATGGGCGTAGCTAATGTTGCCATCTGAATTTCCGGATCGGAAGTAAGCAACAAGATGGCCAAATCGATGGCGCCGCCGTCGAGTTCTGGTTCGTCGCCCTGCACATTGACAAAAATGTCGCAGTCGGGATGCGAGGCGGCGACTTCAGCAACTCGGTCGGTGCCGGAGGGATGCTCGGCGGAAGTCATTTGAACGTTGCCGCCGAACTGTTTGACCGCTTCAAAAATTTCCGCGTGATCGGTGGCGACAATCACGTCTCGGGCAAGTTCGCTGCGCGAGGCGGCGAGATAAGTATGCTCAATCAAGGTGCGCCCCGTTTCCTGCAACAACATCTTTCGAGGCAGTCGCGTGGAATGCAATCGAGCCGGAATTACGATCGTGGCGGTAGGTTGTTTCACTTTAAGCTCGATTTGGAAAAGTCCGCGATCAGCTTCCGTAAAATTTTTGTATCCATTTACGGCGATCTCGAAAACTGTTGCTTATCGACGAGGATCGTAGCCGAAGTCGTGAAACTTCGGTTTTATTTTTTTGGTGAATTTCCGAACTCTCACGAGTCCGGCTACCACTCGTGAACGGTTACCAAATTTCCAGCATGAGGGTAACAGGAAAAACTCTGTTGAATAGACGAGTGTTCGTCGGTTAGAAACAATGCTGGTCAACGAACGCGAATAGTGTAGTGGAACTCGCCCGAGTTCCCAACCTGGCGCGAAGTCGGAGTTCGTTCAAACCCTCTATGGGAAATGATGCCAACTGGCTAAAATTCACCAATCAGGAAATTGTCGTTCTTTCGCGAAAATCAACCATGAAACGTTTGACGTCGTTATACCGCACTTCCATCGGAAAAAAATTCATTGCGGCGATTACAGGTCTGATTTTATTCGGCTTTTTGATCGGTCACATGACGGGGAACTTGAAAGCCTTTACGGGGTCTACTTCAGACGGCGTTCCCCACATCGACGAATACGCTCATTTTCTCAG
>JBGSKR010000690.1:0-4211 GCA_041741135.1 Mariniblastus sp. | reverse complement strand
AAAGCCCCGGTAGGGGCGACAGCATCGTTGATCACGTTGTATCGCCCCTCGACGGGGCTTGTGATGCTGGAGGGGGATTGATTCCCATGGCTCACGCCATGGGCTAATCGCTATCGCCCCTAAACGGGGCTATTTATTTGGCTGTTGATTCTTGACCACGGTAATTTTTCTTAAATTTTGATTCAGAATGTTTGCTGATCACCCACCGTTTCGACCACTGAAAATGATCCGGCTTCCCCACTTTCAAACAATTGGGGCATTCCTGTTGCGTGGGCGACGACCGAAGTATTCGGCGATCAAGCACATTGTGCCGCTTGCCGATGGTGACCGATTGGTGATTCACGACGACCAGCCCGAGAACTGGATCACCGGAGACCGAATCGCCGTATTGCTGCACGGATTCTGCGGTTGCTATGAGTCGCCTTATATGGTGCGGCTGGCGGGAAAACTACAGCGTCGTGGCATCCGCACGATTCGTGTTGACTTTCGTGGCTTCGGCGACAGCGCTTTGATTTCGAAATCGCATTTGTATGCCGGTTGCAGCCACGATGTCGAAGACGTCTTAAATTATGTGCATCATCAATTGTGCCCCATTTCGAAAATCAGTCTGGTGGGATTTTCGCTGGGCGGGAATGTGTTGATGAAATTGGCTGGTGAATGGGGCGAGCGATACCCGACTTACGTCGATTCAGCCGTCGCCGTTTCACCGCCCGTGAATTTGAGTTACGCCGCGTGGAATATTCGCAGCCGTGGCAATCGCATTTACGAGCACTACTTCATGCGCCGTTTGCGTTCGCATTTGACGATGCGGCGTCGATTGGTCGCTGATCTCGTGGACAACGGTTTGAATCCGCTCCCCAATCGGTTGGCTCATTGGGACGATCAGTTCACCGCACCGCTGTGGGGATTCTCTGGAGCCAGAGAATACTACGAGAAATGCAGTTCTGGCCCGTGGCTGCAGCACGTCCGTGTGCCGACGATTTTATTGACAGCCAAAGACGATCCGGTAGTCCCATTCGATTCGTATGACCCGTACCCGAGGTCATCGTCGATCGAGCTAATCACGACCGAGCGAGGCGGTCACTTGGGATTTCTCGGTAGAACTCAACGCGACCCTGATCGCTATTGGATGGACTGGCGCATCTGCAATTGGCTGACGTCACTGGACGATCGAACGTGAGGGCCGCCAAGGGCGAATTCGTTTAGGATTTGTCCCGAAACTATTTCCGTAGGATGGACATTCTTGTCCGTCCATTCCCCCGCTTCGGGCAGGAATGTCCGACGTACAAATCGAAGTTATTTCAGGACTGATCCTTAGCCATCGTTTAGCCACAGGAGTGGCGGCAGCAAATAGCCCTCGGCGTGAGCCGTGGGAACACGTAAACAAAAAGCCTCGGCGAGGGGCGACAGCATCGTTGCTGACGTTGTAACGCCCCTCGCCGGGGCTTGCGGCGCGGAGGGGGACGGATTCCCATGGCTCACGCCATGGGCTAATCGCTATCGCCCCAAAACGGGGCTTTGATCGGGAAACAATGAAAAAATTGTGGTTAACAAAGAACGTAAGCGACCCCAGCTATCGCCTGCAATCCCTTCGGCAAAGAAGATAAAAACGCGGAAGAATTTTCTGGCAAATCGTAGTCTCAACAAACACAATTCAACCCCAAGCTTTTAACAGCCCAGGCTACTCCGCCTGTTTCGCCTCGGCCGCACGTTTTTCCAGAAACTTCTTCCGTATGATCTCTCGGACTTCCTTGTAGCGATCCCGGACCTCCAACTTCAAATCGTCGGTAACCGGCTGATAAGACTGCAAGAAAACCTGCGTTTGATAAACGGCACCATCGAACAGGGTTGCTCGGATCCGATTCGAGAGTCGGTTTCTCGCACGGACAAAGAACGAATTGAGTGAACCCCAATGTGTGGGTGCTTCAACCGGCTTTCCAAAAGCGTCAAAGTGACTGAACAACAGATACCCTTTCTCGCCCGTGTTCTTTTCGAAACGAGCCTCAATGAATGCCCAAGGTTCGCCACCCTCTTCTACCGGATCGCCTTCATGCCATTTTCTGCTGACCAAATTCCAACCTTGGTTTTTGTAGCAGGTGGTTAACTCGTGCCAGCCTGGAAACGTCTGGTCGAGTGACGTCACGGCTTGACAACGAGGAGACTGGAACTGCCAGACATCGGACCGCTGCCCGAGGTCACTACTACGTGAGCGATCCTGCGACTCATAGTAGACTTTCTTCCAATCCTCGCCGAGAAACTCCGGTACGTCATCTTCACTGTAGTCCATGGTCACGTCAGCATCGAAAAACCTGACCTTGTAATCTTCTGAGGCCAGCGATTGCTGCACATCCCACAGTTGCCACAATCCACAGAGAATCATGATCCCGGCGATCGTCCAGATCAACGATCGACCGGTCGGGGAAACCGGTTGACGACTTTTGGCCGCTTGCTTTGGTCTGGCGCGGCCATCCTCCGCCCTCTCGCCACCCCAGAGAAAACCGTTCCAGAACGAAGTGATGGGGTTCTGGAAATCGGCGGCTTGGCTATCTGGTTCTTCCACGGAACCGAACAGAAACGTCAAAAACTGATCGGTGCTCAGCACCAGCAGAATCCCGATGATCAAGACGACATATCCGAGAATTGCGTGCGGAATTCCGTGAGAAAGATCGAACCCCCATTTCACGTCTGAAATCGGAATCAGCAGAATCCGCACCGTATTCATGAACAAAGCCCAGAACACAGCTGACAAAAGCAACACGCTTGCCCGGAATCCAACGATTCCCATCAGGATCAAAGCCGCACCTCCCAGTGCCAGCCAGCCTAAATCATCGCCAATCTGGCTGTCAATCAACGCCAACAGAATTCCCGTACCTACCAACATCCAAGCAATCGCCGGTCGCGGGGTTGTAATTCGCCGCGCCCACACGATGAATACCGTCGTTACGGCCAGTAGCGTGAAAAAAGACACGACACCCGAGCAGGCAGCCTCGATGCCAAACTGTCGTCCGCCGGGGACGTTGATAACAACGCCATCGAGGTAATGACCCAGTCCGATCAAATCCAACAGTTTGCTGGTGAATTGGGCGCTATAGGACTGCAGTCGTGTAATGATCACCGTGTCGTATCGATTCGGCAGATACAGACAAACGAACAATGGCAATGCGCATGTCCATAATGACTTGCCCGTTTCAAGGTCTTGGGTTCGAGCTAACAGACTGGTCACGATCAGGATGATGCTCAGCGCGGCGTACCACGGATCCACCAAAGCGACTCCTATCAATGCCGAGAGGAATCCCAGCACCATCAGAATGTCGGAAGCCAGGCTACGATGAAACGGCATCGCGCTTCCGCGCGGCCAGCGAGTCCATGCCAGCCCAATGGTCGCCAGCACCGCGAATGGAAAAAACTGATAATGTTCTTGTGCCCACAATCCTTTGAAATACAACAGCAGCATCGGAAGCTGAGCTAGAATTGCCACGCCATAGGGCAGCAAAATCTTCATTGGGGAATCATCGGAATCAAATGATTCATGAGAATGAAAAGAGGCGGTGGACGTGGATGCAGTTGCCATAATCTTGAAATTGCTTCGGGAGAAGAGTGGATCAGAAAATCTGTTGTTAGCCTATTATAATCGAGTATTCCCGCCTCATGAACCAATTTGCGACAGGAAGCGTTGTCTCAGCACGCAAAGGTCGGATTCTAGCAAATGAAGGGATTTGCAGTCCAATCGGGCGACCCGAAAGGACTAATCTCCAAGCGAACAAGGTGCGGGATGGTTCTGGAAAAAAGTCAGGCCAAGAAGCAATCGGTCTATCTCAAATTGTTTCGAAGCCTGCTTTTAACGGTAAATATGGCACTCCTACATGATTGCTCGACGATTTCGCCGTAGACGCAATCCGATTCCAATTCCAATCAAAGTCAGTACCCCGGGGGGTTCGGGAACCGTGACGGTTGAAACTCGCCAAGACAGCGCAAAATTGGCAGGGATGTCCCCAGAAACTTCCAGCGTGTAAGTACCGGCTGGCAAATTGGTTTGATAGATGTGCTCCAGATTATAGGCCGTACTCTCGCTGGCATAAATTGGTGGCATGCCCAGGAAGCCACCGGTTGAGTCATACAATTTGAGATCCAGATTGGCAAGCCCGACCATTGGGTCAAACACCATGGCGTCCATGTCGAGGTCTTCTACCACGGCATTCCAAACCAGCGCA
>JBGSKR010000689.1:0-2097 GCA_041741135.1 Mariniblastus sp. | reverse complement strand
GAAACATCAAAACCATTTTCGAAATGGCTAGGGACTGATGCACTTGATGCACCTGTTCCGAGTGGCAGCCGTGTATCGAGTGCAACTGGTGCATTTGATTTTGGCTGTTGGGAATTTTGGATTAACCACCGTTTTTTGGATTTCCGTTGGGCGCTTCGGTCACATCGCCCGATTCATCCTAACTAAACGATTTGCAACAGCACGGACATTTTCCTTCAAAGCCTCTCGTCAAAGATTTGAATGCAGTTGGCTGTGGCAACGTCATGATTGCCTTAATATGCCAAAGGAGATCGATGCGCGTAGTGGCGGTAGGTGATGCCACCAACCGAATGGCCAAGGATTTCGATTGCAGATTCCGGAACATGTTGATCGTAGTAGGTCGCACAAGTCTTTCGAAGGTCCTTGAGCAACCAGGCAGACTCGACGCCAGACTCAAGATTCGATTTCGAAGAAATGCCAGCCAAGTTACAAAGTTCCTTGAATCGTGCATTTGGCCGCGAGCCGCCACCAAGAACAAGTTGTGTTTCTGGCTGAGTACCATCCTGCATCAAGCTCTTGACGTGAGCGTGAACAACTCGATTCATTGGCCGATAGAACACCTTGCCGGTTTTCACCCGCCGGTAAAAGAGCCAGCCCCATTGAGACCGTTCTTTGGATTGCCCGTCAGGGCAACAACTGTCCCAGGAAACGTGTTTCCATAGAATTGGCTCGTGATCAAGTTTTGACGGCGAGAGGGTGCCTGTATCAAGTCCATAGTTGAAGAATAGCACCAAGGCGCACCTCCAATACTTGCCGATTGAAAGCGGTGCGTCCCACCCGCGCGGACGTTTCATGTCGTACGTGGCGAAGTAGAGTGCATTCAACTCCGACTTGGTAAGATAATGTCGGCCAGCGACGTCACGCTGCTTTCTCGATTTTGGAAAACGTGGGAGCGAGTTGATGATTTCCTGTTCCCAAGCCCATGACATCACCGCTCGAATCTGTTCCCTAGCCTTGTTCGTGGTTCGACCCGGATTCTTTCCGTCGTTCTCGACGGCAGCCAGGTAAACACGATCAAGAAACTCAGCAATATCCTTGCGACCGAGTTGATCCAAATGGATCTCAGCATTCCAACTTTCCCACTTTTTGAGCGTCGATCGATACTCGGCCTGGGTACCACGAGAAAGTTTGCAATTGATGAAGTAACGAACAAGTGTTTTTCTTAGCGTCTGGGTCATGATGTGGCTCTCTCTGACCACTGACACCGCTTCATGCATATCCGTCTTGTTCAGTGGATGAAAATCCTACATGAAATTGCCGAATCACCTGTTCGGCTGGAAAAACAAGTTCGTTTAGGATAGTTGAGCGTCAATTGACCTGACGGAGAAAACACAAAAGTGTGTCAGACCGACGCAGCAGATCGCGACAACGTTTGGCGGGGCAACAACCAATCCATGATGAATTTCAAGCCTCATGCAAACTTCCAATTCAACTGGGGAATTCCGGGGTTCGATTGACGAGTTAAATGAATGGTCGGATCAGTGCGTTTGAAAAGAAATCACTAAGACATCGCATCCAAGTTGCTCAATCGAATGGCGTACTCGATTATGGCTTCTCGATTTCAAGCGACTTCATTCGATAAGTCAACGTCGAGGGTTTAATTCCCAGTAATTCAGCAGCACCTTCAGAACCTGCAATCCGCCATTGTGCATGATTCAAGACAGCGATCAGGTTTGCCTTTTCCTTTTCCCGAAATTCGGCATCTGTCAAAAAATCACCAACAAAACTCGCGACGTTATCGCTTTGCGATAGCGACGCAGCTGGACCTTGATCGGGCAATGCCAGATCCAGCCGCAACCGACTCCCTTTGCTCAGAATGACTGCCCGCTCCAAAACATTTCTCAGCTCGCGAATATTTCCGGGCCATGGGAGGGTTTGCAACAACTCGCCCTGCTGTCGGGAAATGTTCAATAATTCCCGCCCCATTGATCGGCAAATGACTTCGATCAGGTGTCTCGTGAGTGGCAAGATGTCCTCCGGCCTTTCTCGCAACGGTGGTACCTGAATTGGAAAAACGCTCAAACGGTAGAACAGATCCTCCCTGAATCGCCCGGCCCT
>JBGSKR010000688.1:0-3615 GCA_041741135.1 Mariniblastus sp. | reverse complement strand
TGGTGATCGCAGTTCATGGGCCGCGTTGGCGATAAATTCACGATGAGCTTGCAAGTATCGCGAAATCTGATCGAGGAATGAATTGATCTCGATCGAAAGCTGATCCAATTCGTCGTTGGTGCCACGAACCAATAATCGCTCGTCAAGCTTGGCAGGATTCAACCGGCGAGTGGTGTTGATGATCTCTCGAACGGGTTCCGTTGCCTTACGGGCAAGAATAAAACCGGTGATCGGTGCAACTAAAAACAAAACAAATCCGATGGCCAACATGACTTTGGTCAAACTCCACACATCTCGGCGAATAAAATCAGCATCCGTTCCAAGCGTGATTAGAAACGTTTCGGTGGCATTCAACTGAAACGAGTGTTCAACCACAATCGAATCGGGTGTCTGGATAAATTGGAATCCGGAAACGTCTCGTGATCGCTTCAACGAGATATTTTGCGGAACGGACGGTTCTGGCACCACCAAATTGTCTGAATTCATCTCAGCAGGAACGGGTAACCCGTCGGCGGGAAGCTGCTCCACTTCGTCGGGGTAAAACTCGCTGCGCCACAGCAATTGCCCTGATTGGTCGGTCCACTGCGCAAACCAGCCGTGCTGAACATGGCCACGAATTTTTCTGGACAATTCGTCACGAATCGCTTGCCGATCAGGATGCAATTGCCGAATGGCCAGTTCCAATTCCGTTGTTTCTTCTCGCAGCAGGTCGCGAGTTTCATTCAGCAAAGTCAGCCGCATGCCCTCCCTAGCGGCAACGAGTGCCAGCAAACAGGCAAGCAATAGCACGACCGTGTTCCAAAAAGTCAGACGAAAGCGAAGAGTTTGAAAGGCGGGAAATTTCATATCAATTGGTGAGCGAGTAGCCTCGACCGCGAACGGTCGTGATGCGATTGCCGCCGTCTCGGTCAAGTTTTTTTCGCAAGTGAGTGATGTGAACTTCGATGACGTTGGTGGGGCCATCCCACTCGAATCCCCACACGTGCTCACATAACATTTTGCGAGTTACGACTTGACCTTCATGCCGCATCAACATTTCCAGAATACTAAATTCGGTTGGCGTTAGTTCAATCTCTCGCTCGTGTAGTTCCGCGCGGCGAATGGTCAAATCCAGTTTCAAATCGCCCGCTGTCAAAGTGGCGACGGGACGCGTCGTTGAGCGCCGACGAACGGCTTCCACTCGCGCCTTAAGTTCAGCAAACGCGAACGGCTTCACCATGTAATCGTCGGCACCGAGATCGAAGCCGGCGATTTTCTGATCGAGGGCGTCTTGAGCGGTCAAAATAATGACTGGCGTTTTAATTCCGTTTGCTCGAATTTGTGTCAGAATCTCAAAACCATTTCGACCGGGCAGCATCAAATCGAGCAGGATCAAATCAGATTGCTGAGACAAAGCTTTCTCCAAACCGGTATCACCTTTGATCGCCCATTGGCAATCATGGCCGGCTTCGGTGAGTCCCTGTAGCAACGATTTCCCGATCGTGCGATCGTCTTCGATGATCAAAATTTTCACAGTGATTAGGTGCCTTCTAAGCTGCCTTAAGAAATTCTAAGCAAAGTCGGCAATGGCAGGCCGAGCCAAGATAGACATACTAACATCTCAAATTCCTGCCAGTCATCACGCTCCTCGTCGCACCGACCATGTCCGCTACCAGCTTCGCTCACGAACATGATCGATACCTTCACGATTTTGCTGATGCTTCCGCTCGAATTCAGCACCTATTAGAACATGCGGCACATTTGTTGCCAGCACAAGGACCAATCACGGCTTTCGTTCACCACAACACGCTGCACGCTTTCGAAGAAATGGGTTTCGAGGCGGCGGTCAAACATGGAGCCGTTCGATTCGGTTGCCATCCGTATTTGACTGAAGCCCGTTTTCGCGAACTCCTGGATCAAGGGCGGATTCGCACGGACGACATCGAAGCGGAACTGGATCATCAACTGGGTGATCGAAGCGACGAGTTGTTGGGCTTTCTGGGCACTCGCTTTCGCCTTCGTTCTGCAATTCTGAAATACCCATTTCCCGACGGACCCCAAGAAGATATTCGCTGGGTGATGGACGAATCACAAGCGTTTGATCGATTTCGAGACGATGTGCCTGCGAACGTCAAAACTCAATTCATTAAACATACTCGTGATTGGGTAATGCGAGACCTGAGAGATTTGATCGCGGAGAGTCAATCTCATCAATCGTCTACATCAGCTTTCTCAGTTGATTCAATCAAGTCGATACTTTCGATGGACGCGACGGACAGGAATGTCCATCGTACGGATAGGTCGAATCTTGCAAACGCACCCAACGCAAAAAAAACGAATCGCTCTTCACATCGCCGGCTGCATGCGAAACTGAAACCGCGAATCGCCGATCGTTTGGATCAGTTTGATGGAACGGCGATTGAAAGTTGGTCGGCAAAGAAATGGGAATCGTTTACGCTGCAATTGTTGTGGGAGATTTGCGACTGGGGAGTTCAGCAAGCCGCGATTGACTATCCGTTTGAACTCCATTCTTGTCGGCATCGTGACTGGTTGTTGGAACTCACGGGATTGGATTCCGACGAGCATGTCCACGAGATGCTGATTCGGTTTTGTGGTGCGTTCATCGACCAGGGACTCAGCACGTGGCCCCTTCCGAATCGTGAACTAGGTTTTTTCAAGTGCTTTGTCGCGCTGTACCGGCAGCGAGCGATCTGCGGTGAGCCGTGGCAGTCAGGATTGGCGGCTGAGCTGAACCGACTGCGCCAACATCAAACAACCCCGCTGGATTCGATTATCGAATCGTTACAAGCTTTTGGAATGGAAGCCGACGAGTGGCAACCCTTCATCGAGGCGAGTTTGTTGGCGCTGCCAGGGTTTGGTGGCATGATCTGGCAATTGGAAACTCGTGGCGATCGAGTTAGTCGTCCGATGCCAGCCGGGACGTTGCTCGAGTTTCTGGCAGTTCGGCTGCTTCTCGATCGTTTTGCCGTGAAGTATGTCGCCAGAATTGGGCTGAAGTTTTACGGTGAGTTGCCAGAATTGTCCGAAGCGGCGATTGGGCGACTTCGCCACCAACATGATCAACAAGTCGACTCACAATTGCGAACCACGTTTCGCGTTTTTCAAGTCGCTCAGTTACTAGGTTGGAGGCCGGAGGTCCTCGCTCGCTTGCGAGCTGACGAGTGGAGAATGGTGATTCGCGAGTTGAATGCGTTTTCCGGGATCGAACGCCGAAAGATTTATCAAGGCGCTTACGAGCGAAAGTATCTCCACGAAGCGCTCGATGCGATTCTAGTGCACTCGCAACGAGTTCGTGAAACGGGACTTCGACCGCAATCGACAGCGGCGACAAATTCGCCAGCGGCGACTCGCCCGCAGTTTCAAATCTGCACTTGCATCGACGATCGTGAGGAATCGTTTCGTCGTCATCTCGAAGAGATTGCGCCGCAGTGCAAGACGTTCGCCGCCGCTGGTTTTTATGCGATCCCAATTTACTATCGCGGGGCCGCGGACGCTTATTTTAAGCCATTGTGCCCCGCTGTGATGGTTCCAAAACATTACGTGCGAGAGGACGTCGTTTCATCGTTGAAAGAAAAAGCGCGCCAGCGAAAGCGGGCGCGTCGCACGATCGGCACC
>JBGSKR010000687.1:0-12512 GCA_041741135.1 Mariniblastus sp. | reverse complement strand
ACTCGTCTTTGCGTACGATACTGCATGCTTGCTCGCTCATTGCTGTTGTGATGATGGTCGTGGCTTCCATTGGTTGCTGCGGACCAATCGGGATTGGATGCCGTGATGGACATTGTAATGACTGCGATGGAACCGCCGGGCGCCCGATTGCGATGGGGCCACTTCACAGAGTTCAGAACTTCAAGCGCTCGCTCGTCTGTGGTGGCGGAGGCTGTGGCGAAACTTACATTGGCGAATGGATCAGCACACCTCCTGACTGTTCCGATCCTTGCTGTGACGATCAGTTCGTTGGCGGTGCAACGAAGTGCCGTCCATTCTGTCGGCAACCCGGCAGCCTGCTCGGTCGAATCGGATTGTATGGCCAGCGTCACTGCGACGGTGCCGCTTCTTCGGCGCCATGTGGCTGCGACAGTTGCGTTGAGGGCTACGACGAGTACAACGGCGAGGAGTACATTGGCGAATACTATCAAGATGAAACCAGCCACGATGGCGGCTGCGCGACTTGTGCAACGAAAAACGCCGGCCAAGTCCGCTATTCCAGCAACTCGCACCTGATTAGCAACCGCACGAAAATGGAAGCCACTTCCGATCCTGGTGTGCAACGAATTCGCCGGTAGCAAGTCGTGGCGAGACGGATGGGTTCAATCGTTTAACGGTCAGCTACCCTGGCGGCCATCCCAACTGCCGCCCGCCAATGATGTGCAAATGCAAGTGACTAACGGATTGTCCCCCGTGCTGATTGCAATTGGCTACGACTCGGTAGCCGCTTTCTTCGATCCCCAACTGCCTCGCAATCTTTCCAACGGTCAGCATTAGATGGCCAGCTAACGGCAAATCCTCTTCGCTTAATGCCGCGACATTGATGATTTCTTTTTTGGGAATCAGCAACACATGCACGGGCGCTTGCCCGTTGACGTCGTGAAAAGCGAGGCATAGATCGTCTTCGTAAACGATATCTGCAGGAATCTCTCGATCAATTATTCTTTTAAAGATGGTTTTTTCTTGGGTCATGGAGATTCGTACTCTGAATGGTTCTTAGTTGCTGATAAGGTTTCAAACGCATTAGACACGAGTTATTGAGAGGCGTGTCAGTTTTGAATTCCCATTAAAGCCCGCTTTAAAATTCAAATCAACTGGTCAACCAACGCACCATCGCATCATCAACGGCATGGAACTGAGAAGTGTAAAAATGATCTGCGGCTGAAATGATTTCAATCGTCAATGAATTCCAGCCTCGCTTTAAATTTGCCAGTTCGTCCGACACACCCGTGAACGCTGGGTCTTCGGCTAACTCTTTTTCGCCAAACACGAGCAATGTTGGAACCGAAACCTCGCCAATAAAATGGCTCCAGTTGAATTTTTCTTCGGGCCCATATTTGTCGAGGTAACATTGGGGCGTCATCCAAGTACTGACGGGAAATTGCACTTGAATCGGCTCTCTTCCTCGCCCCTGCGAGATCATCTCCTCGCAACGACCGATTGTCTCGCGAAACAGTTCGCCGCGGGGCGAATCGATCAACTGATGATAACTCAATCGAGTTGGTGACAGCCCGACTATCGCGGCGACTCGATCGTGAGGTGCTTTCGCGGTCGTATACAACGATTTGATCGCCCCCAGCGAATGTCCAAAAAAAATCACGTTGGCAAACCCGCGCTCCACCAGAAAATCCGTCCAAGCGTGCATGTCAAATCGACAATGGTCCACGTCTTCGAGTGCCGCGCCAACCGATTGCCCCCGGCCCGACCAAGAGCAAGTATTGATCATCTCGTGGCCGCGCGTATTAACCAGCACCACGCTAACGCCCAACTTCAGCAACGTATCAGCGAAATGCAGCAGCAGTCGAGAGCTATAGAAATTTCCCCCAAGACCATGTACCAAAACCGCCGCATCGGCTGAACCTTTGCTGGGCGAAACGGTAAGTCGATGGCTGGAGCGACAGAACAAGCCATGCAAACGCAGATAATCGGAGGTGGTAACCGAGACGATTTCACCTTGCATGAGAGTCAACTTGGTTCCGTTGTATTCGACTAATGGACGTTCGCAGTGTCATGACCAGTCATGCCCAGTTGAGCAAGCAACTGCAACACGCCATTCAGATGGGCCAAACGCGGGCCGTAGCGGTCAACGAATTCGTTCAACACGAAATCACTATCAATCATGTTTTCAAAGTTATCGTTCACGTCGATGGTCAGGCTCTGCAAGAACTCGGTCTGAACTTGCGAAAGCGCTTCAGCCGCCGCTCGGCATCGGCGGGCAAGCAGCGGATTGGCATTTTTCCATTGATTCAGTTCGTTGGAACGAGCTCGCTGCCCAGCATTCATTTGCTCGACCATCTCTTCCATCAACTCATTTTGGCGGTCTTGACCGGCTACTAATTGGTGTAGCAACGCCACCATTTCGTTTTGAGCCGAACTGCCGTGAATGTGAATTTTGTCGCTAGCAGTTTGAGCGACATCAATATGAAAGATGGGGTGCAAGTTATGCGAATCCTGAGCCATGCTGGTCTCCTCGAAGTCAAATTGAATAAGAACCCCTGTAGTATAAACCGAGGCTCAGTGAATGTCGAGCTTTTGTCGGCTTAATCCTAATTTGAAAAAATGATTGAAGTGAAAAAACAGATCGACCCGCACAGATTTTCATCAAGCAGGCGACCTTTGCGTTTATGCCGCCAATGCGGTTTGAAACGAGACCGTTACCCGATCCTTCCAATCTCAAGTCCCCCGTTGCTGGCACCGATGAACCCACAATCAATGTAGCGACACGCAACGTATTGACAAACGAATTGTGGCAACTCCCGTTTTCAGGATTCCAGCGATTTTGATCAAGCCCATCTCGCCAACGCAGAATACGTTCGGATTCATTGCCGTCCTCGCGATCGAAGGCCTCGGCCATTGTGGCGGCTTGTTGGTCGTCTCGCACATTGGACGACCGATCGAGTTCCATTGCTCGGCGCCCGTGAGCCCAAATCGTGCTCAATCGATTCTTTATGGTCAGACCTATCAAAGTTTTCTCTTCTGTGAGCAGATCGGATTAGCACTGATCGAGAAAACGAAAGCTTCACCGCAATTGTTCATCGGTGACAGCATGCCTCTTCTAGCGTTGAATGAATTAACGGAAGTTCCCACCGTTGTGCTCGACAGTGAAGTAATGGATCAGCAGCTTTCCACTGGTCCATTGTCCGAGAATCGAATCGCTGATCAGTCGACGGGGTCTCTGCAATCGACTCAACCGAATTATTCTAAACAACCGTCTTCATTCATTGCCAATCATCGAACACTGTGGACGATGGCACGCGACGCAGCAGAACGTTCCCTGATTCAAAAACTTGCGGGCGGATTTACGGCGACACTTCCTTGGGAAGAACCGTTCGAGCGAATTCGAACGGCCATCGAAGAGGCTCACGCGGTTGCGCGGTAGTCGAGGTGAAGAAGTAGATACAAATTCGCTGAGCAATTTATGTAGCCGTTCATAACTTGGACACGGACGGTAAGAAAATGAAGGTAAAAAGATTTAGCTTCTTGTTTTCATCAAGACACAAACCGATAGTAGCCGCAAAAGTGCCGAAAGCACCCGGAAGAATTTAATTTGGCCGGAACTTACGAACTAGCGTTTCAACTTTCGCGTTCTCTGTGATCTTTTGCGGCGAATTTATACTCAGGCTGACTGATTCGTGCACGAACACCAAAATTTAAGTTGCGAATCAAGAATCAATCCTTATTTGGCCCGCCATGCAAATCGGTTCCACTAATCCGCCAGTCAACGAACTTGCTACCGGCTGTTCGATCGATTGGCAGTCCGCACTTGTCGAATCGGCAGCACCCGAATTGACCTCGTGGCTTCCGGAATTGCCCGAGGTCACGCCCGTGATCTCGGCCGCTTTTCGCAAACGCAGCCTGAAGACAACCAGCTTCTACTTTTCTGATCTCGGACTCGATCAAGAAACTTCGGCATCCCAATCGGACTCGCCGCCTTCGACGACCGACACTGTTGTTCAAACCGATCAGCAACAAAATGGACAATCGCTTCAATCTTCAAGCTCACTGGCTGGCAAAAAATCTCACTCTGACGCCGCCGCGAACAAAACGAAATCGGTGACCCGCATCGTTCCGCCGCAGGACATGATCAAACTATCTGATCGCTTGTTCTTCATGCTCCAACCGCCAATCGAATCCTTGCTTGACGGACGCACGATGGAATTTCCTTTCGAGCCGTTCCCGTTCCAGTACGCTGGCATTGCGTTTCTGTTTCCTCGGTATCACGCCATTCTCGCTGATGAAATGGGATTGGGCAAAACGATGCAAGCCATCACCACGATCCGCATGTTGCTGCGAACGGGCAACGTCAAGAACGTGTTGATGATTTGCCCTAAGCCGTTGGTCACCAATTGGCAACGAGAATTCCAGACGTGGGCACCCGAAGTCACGGTCGCGGCGATTGCGGGCAATCAATATCAACGAGCTTGGCACTGGCGCTCGAATCCAGCGATGGTCAAAATCGCCAATTACGAATTGCTCACGCGCGATGAAAAATGGGTTACTGATCCCAACCACCAATATGATCTCGTCGTGCTTGACGAAGCTCAACGTGTTAAAAACAAGTCGAACGCGACCAGTTTGGTCGTCCAAAGAATCCCACGCAAGCGAAGTTGGGCTTTGACCGGTACCCCGATCGAAAACGGTATCGACGATTTGGTCGGAATTTGCGAATTCGCTTCACCCAATACTGTCAGCACGGGCATGACCGCTCGCGAAGTCCGCAGCCGCGTTGGTGACTTGATCTTGCGTCGCACCAAAGACCTCGTGATGAAAGACATGCCGCCGCGATTGATGCGCGACGAAGAACTTGAGCTTTCGACTTCCCAATGGGATTCCTATCAAGCGGCAGAAGAGAACGGCGTCGTGCGGCTGAACGATATGGGTGATGAGCTGACGATCAAGCATGTGTTCGAATTGGTGTTGCGGCTGAAACAGATTTGCAATTTCGATCCTGTCACGCAAGCCAGCACCAAAATGGATCGCTTGATCGCCGACATGGAAGAAGTCGCCGCCAGCGGTCAAAAGGCTATCGTCTTCAGCCAGTGGGTTGACGCGCTGGAAGTCATCGCCGATCGACTGCCCGAGCATCAACCGCTGCAGTATCACGGTCGCATCCCATCCAAGCAGCGCGACCCGATCTTGAAGGAGTTCAAAGAGAATCCAAAACGCAACGTGCTCCTGATGAGCTACGGAGCTGGCAGCGTGGGGCTGAACTTGCAGTTCTGTCGCTACGTGTTTCTGTTTGATCGCTGGTGGAATCCAGCCATCGAGGACCAAGCCATCAATCGCGCGCATCGAATTGGGGCAGCGGGCAGCGTGACCATCACACGGATGATCATGGCTGGCACGATCGAGCAACGTATTCATGACATCTTGGAAGCGAAACGAGAACTGTTTCGCGAGATACTTTCCGAAGATCAAAATCCGCACCAATCGCCCGGCAAACGCGGACTCACGAAAGACGAAATTTTCGGCCTCTTCAATCTCCGCACCCCAGCCGGAAAAATTCTTCCGCGAAGAATTGCGGCGTAGAGAAATCTATTCCGTTACTACCTCTTGTGATTCCTCTGGTGCGATCAGTTTGCTTAAATCCTTGATGACCAGCATGTGACCGTGATCGGCGGTGACGATGACGGCGGTTTCATCCCAGTTGCTGTTTTCTTCGACCCACTCGATGACCACGTCAAAAGCCGCTTCCCCACTGAGCACCGCGCCAATCGCGTCGTCGATGTTGTTGTTGTGGTTCGCCCAGTCAACGTCACCGGCTTCGACCATCAGCCAAAATCCGGTTTCGTTCTTTTCCAGAACTTGTAACGCAGCGGAAGTCATCTGAGCAAGCGTTGGATTCTCGCTGATGTCGTTCTCCGTGTATCGTTCGCCTTTGCTCATGCCTCGCGTGGGGTTAAAGTCTCCATCAGCGGTTTGATAAGGCAAGTGACCACCATCGACGCCAAAGAAACCAAACAATCGTTGGCCATTCTCCGCGGCCCGATCAGCTGCCCTTTGTAAGACTTCTGCGCCATTCTGTTTCGCCGTTCGCGTGGCGACTACGTAACGACCACCCGATTCGACATCGATTTTTTTCAAATCCGATTCGGTCAAATGAGGGTTACCAGGTTCGTAATTGTTGCCCTGCTTTTTCCGGTCGTCAGCATTGTTTTCTCCCCAACCAGCTCCGATCAAAACGTCGACGCCCTCAAGTGGTTGTGTGCGATGCGAGGCAGACTTAAGTCCTAACAAATCGCGGCTGATGTCTTGGTAGTCGTTCCGCGAAACGTTATGAGCATACGCACAAGCCGGCGTGGCGTGGCAAATGGGAACGCTTGTGACAACGCCGATCGCAAAGCCCTTTTGTTGTTGCTGATGGGCGATCGTTTCCAATTGCGAACCGTCAATGCCAATGTTGATCGAAGCGTTGTAAGTCTTGTGACCGGTGGTCAACGAAGTCGCGGTTGCGGCGGAATCAGCCACGATGTGCGGGATGTTTTTTCGTTGCCCCATCAAATAGCTTGGGTCACCGGGCTGGCTCCAAGGCGTGGCCCCACCAAATTCCGCTGAGTAACCACCCGTCCGACCTCCCGTTTGATCCGGTGAAATCGTTTGCGAGTCGACATCAACATCATGGCTGTCGTGATGAGGACTGGTCACGCAAAAACCAAACTGCGAATCACCGCCGCGATAATCCAGAAACGACAACCCTGTCCCTCGACCTTCCGTGTACACAATTTTCTGATTCTTGTAGACCGCAGCGGCTTGCGTCGTTTGCCAATCCATGCCATCAAACACCATCAGGATCACATGCTTCTTGCCGGCCGCAAACGCTTGTTGTTGCAAATGAAAAAGATTCGTTTGGTCGAAGTATTCGGCGTTCGGGTTAAGCGTTTCCAACGGCGTTTGCCCATAAAGTTTTTTCAAGCCTTCTCCGGAGCGGTACACACTGTTGGCTCCGGAAACCTCCGATAGCTGCACGCCGAAACAGTAGACGGGAATCAAACGATTGGAATGGTTCGTCCAATTCGAGAACCGATCAGGCCGATCTCCCCAATGAATCCAGTCCGTCTGTTTGGACTCGAGGGCCTGCAAATGCAATTGCCGCAAAAAATCCGGTTTCGTTGGCGGCTGTTGAGCACTCAACCGAGATTCGAGCGAGAGCAAGCACATAGAAAACGAGAAAATCAAGAACACGAAAGCCCGTGTCATTGGTGTAAACATGCCGCGACCTTATTAGTGAAAGTCAGGTTAAGAATTTGCCTTACGATGAGACATAACAAAACTCGACTTTCGATCTGATCTTGTCGTTGCCTGCCTCAAGTCTGTTCAGCATACCATACAAATTTCGTGACGATAAATGAAGCTTCGGTTAAGAATAATGAAAGAGATCGTGCGAAGGTTTGATCAACACGGCGACACAACAAAAAATGCCAGCCAACCGCGCCGCACGAAGGTGCTGAGCGAGACTGACTGGCATCTGCTTCTGCTGGACCGCTGGATTGCCGCAACGAGCAACAATTCCAACACGCCGGCTCTCAAACTATTTATCCGAAACGACTATCCAACCACCATTGGAACTGAAGGCCATCGTTCTCAGTGGGCGACCTTCCTGGCTGAGGCTCACCGTGGCTTGATGAGCTGGATCGGGCACGTTGCGGTTGAAGTAGCCATTCTTGTCGTAGAACAAACTCCAGCCACCACTCGGCGCGTAAGCAACCGATTTCAACTCTCGACCTTCCTGAGCATACTTCACCACTAACTGGTGCAACTCGTCCGGTACGTTGCGATTGAAGTAGCCGTTCTTGTCGTAGAACAAACTCCAGCCACCATTCGGGGCGTAGGCAATCGTTTTCAAGGTTCGGCCTTCTTGAGCATACTTCACTACCAACTGGTGCAATTCGTCCGGCGCGTTGCGGTTGAAGTAGCCATTCTTGTCGTACAACAGACTCCAGCCACCATTGGGTGCGAAGGCAACCGACTTCAGCTCTCGACCTTCCTGAGCGTACTTCACCATCAACTGGTGCAACTCGTCGGGAATGTTGCGATTGAAATAGCCGTTCTTACCATACAGCACGCTCCAGCCACCATTGGGGGCGAAGGCGACCCATTTCACTTGATGACCTTCTCGCTGAAAACGCTCGATGACTTGCCGCGTTTCGTCGGGAATCGCGGCACTGGGAAGGCTGGCGATCGTCGCAACAACCGGCGTTGTGCTTGGCTCAGCAGTAGGAGGATTGTTGGGATTGGAAGGTGGCAAAGTCGTTGGTGCTGCGGTGATGGCAGGACTTTGCGATTCAATGTTCTTATAGTCGAACCTAGTCGGATAAAACTCCGGAAACGGTAAGCGACGTTCAAATCGCTGTTTTTCGATTTTTTTGAACTCATCGAAATCAAAGACAGTAAAGATGATGGAAGAGAGAGGTGTCTTTAGATTCTTGATGTCTCCGGTAAGACCCGGAGCATTTTCTTGATTCAAACGACGAATCAGAAGTGTGATGCTTACCGGGCCGTTTTGTCGCAAATCACGAGTGAGATCTTTGTAACTTCTGGGGCCAAACTTAATTTGTGGCCAGATGGTGTCGCCATAACTCTCAGCGAATGCACACACGAATGCATCGCGGGCGGTGTAGCTCCCGTGCTGATCGCTCCCATCTGCAAAGACACTCGAGGGAGTGAAAACCGTCGAGAGACTCAGGAACTGCTGCCACATGTACATGTGGTCTCCAGGTTTGACAGATTCCGTTCGTGACCACTCTTCTGACGACCCAGTCCCATTAGCAATCGCCATGGCAGCATTGACCGACGCTGTTAGTGTTGTTTCTGCACCCACGCCTAACGGTTTTCCCGCTCCGGTCGCTGAAACAGAAAAACCAACGCTGACCTCGTGTGCTGTTTCACTGGAAACTTCGATTGCATTCGAAGCTGTTAAGGAAATCGGCTCGGGAGCTTCAGAAGGACAACGCTGATTGCCAGCCAATGTCCACGATCCATTGGCAACCGTTTCGACATTTGGTAGCAGCACACCTAGTTCTTTAATTTTTTCGAAGAGCCCCTCTTTTTGGTATTGGCTGTTCACTGCTTTGTACATCTCACTTTTACCCTCTTGCTTGAACATCATCTTTTTCAAGCTGCCTGTGGGCATCACCCAGCGGTACGTGTCGCGCACAACATTTTGTGACGCCCCCATCCGAAATGTTGAATAGCGTTTGCCGCCTACTGGATATCCAGCCTGATTCAATTCCGGTGGGGAACCCGCCGAGCCGGTCATGATCAATTTAAGATCGACGCTGGTAGGTTGTTTTGGCGAATTGAAATTCGAGTAGGTGGGATAGTACTCTGGTGACGGTAAATATCGATCCCGATCCTGAAACCCGAGATTCGCAAACTCGGAGTAATCAAAAAAGATTTCCAGTGTTCGCCAGAGGGAGACCTCTCCGAAGTGATGAACATGGTTGGCTACCGGATTTCGCTTTTGTTGAAGCGCTCGCTTGAAAGACGAAACGCCGAGTTCGTTGAACCGGGGCTTGATCGTTGTTTGGGCGTAGGAATCAAAACCATATTCATCATGTGGCCATAGAATTGGGCCGTAAGCCTCACCCATTGCCAGCAAAAACGCCTCTTCTGCGGTGTGAGTCTCACCTGGTTTTGGCTGAAATATCCGAGCAGGATCAAAGCTATCCGATATACGAATCACCCGTTGCCAGATCTGGACGTCCTGACCGAGTTCGAGAGGAAAAGAAGGGTTCCAAGTTCTGCTATTGGTGACTGCCGAAGATTGCGAGAATGCGTATCCTATGGATGCTTCCATGGTGACATCCGCGCCAACTCCAAATGGTTTAAAGCCAACCGTTGTTGATGTTGATAATTCGGCACCAAGTTGAAACGTATTTGACTTGCTGATGGACTTCGAGCTGCTGACGGCAATGGAACCTATTGAGTCATTGTCCCCTTGACGCCCCTTCTTTGCACTCAGCCATTGCCCTTCAATCGTTGAAGTGACATTTTTTAAAGGAATGACTTGCCTGCGAAGTTGGTTCACTACTTCTTCGTCAATCCGTTTTCGGAAAACCTCGGGGAAGATCTTGTTAAACTGGTCTTCATCAGGGATCCAGCCGAACGTCCCTACAGAACTAAGTTTCGGGAATATAATCTCAGACTTTTCATGTTTGAATCCCTGTTGTGGATAACCGTATTGGTCCAATGCCAGAGTTACCTGCTGTTGAGCGTTTGCTTCCGCCGCATCAATGATCAGCAGAGCAACGGTTGCGGCAACGGTAATGACAAAGGTAAAGGCGCTCGAAATCGTTCGAAACTTAAATTTGTGTGTCATGTCCGGGGTTCCTTGTGTTGAAATAATTGATTTTTAGATGTTTTGAAATACGGTATTGCTCCGCGAAAAAGTGCGGGAACTATTTAATTGATTTATGGCGCACTTGGGTTTTGGTATCAACGAACCGGTGATTGAAGTCGTAGGTTTGGCCACCATCCTTCTGCCCACCCACGCCGACATAGTGCAGATCCCAGTCGTCGTCATTGAGCATGTCACTACGAATGGCGACGCCAGCCACACTCCCGATATCAGGAATCGAAAGCCGCACGGTATCGGCTTGGCCTGGCTGAAAGGGAGTTCCTGTCATCAGGGGGTTGAGGTGGATCTCGGCAGACTTTCCTTTGCTGCCGGTCAATTGCAGATAGATATTGGCTTGGGTGCCTGCCGCTGGGTTGGCAAACGTATGGAGCGTGACGCGATACTCGACCTTCGGTGTTGCGTCGACAACAACCGGTGGGTTCGCTTTCTTTTGAAGCGTCCAGGTAAACTGGTTGGCGAACCGCAGTACCTTTCCGTCTTGTTCCGTCTTGGCACCGATCGTTCCGGCTGTGTTGTCCTTCACGGTCGCTGCGGGATCGGAATAGAACATCATCGAAAAAGATCCATCGACGACCTTGATTTCAGCACTTTTCCAGCTGTGAAGTTGTTTTTCTTGAACGATTACCGCGAGGACTCTACCTTCCTGCTGGCGAATCTCGACTTGGGAACCATCCCAGTCGTCATTCCAAACGCCATAAAGATTAGAGAGGACAGGTTGCTGCGAATGTGCGGTTGCAGAGCCAATCAACAGCACGGCAAAGACTGCCGCAGCGGTAAAAACCCGGTTCTTGATGGGAATTGCGGGTGAATTGAGAGCGAGTGTCATGATCGGGGTTCCTTATCGAAATGAAGCGTTTGAGAGCGGCCAAAAACTGGCCCGTTACTCATAGCTCGCAATTCGCAGGAAGACCCCGCCAAAAAATCCACTAAAAAATTGTGGCCGTTAACGCACTTCGATCATCTCGCTCGATGAACCAATCATTAATCGGTACCGTTCACGGATTGTAGCCGGACTCGTGAGAGTTCGGAAATTCTACAAACAGATCAAACCGAAGTCTCACGACTTCGGCTACGAACCATGTCGATAAAAGACATTCTTCAAAATCACCGTAAACGGTTACCATTAATCGAAGAGCGGAGCAAACGCCCGACCCGAGTTCCACCGGCGAACCGTTTCATCGGTACCAGTGGTAAAGAGGTGCTGCCCCGTCGGATCGGAGAAAATGTGCCACACATAACCGGACTGGTCTTTGAGAGAAAGCAGCTTTCGCCCTGTTTTGACGTTCCAAATTTCCACTCGCTGTTCCTTGTTCCCCGTTACGAGGCGATCCGCCCCCGGGATAAAAGCCACCGAGAAGTAACCCAAACGCCCAGGAATCGCATGCACCAGCTCACCCGTGGCGGCATTCCACACGCAGAGGTGGGTGTAGGTCGCTGCGGCCAGCCACTTGCCATCTGGGCTGTAGGCAATGGATTCGTAAAAAGCACCAGGCGGATTTTTGGGTTCCAGCAGGAGCCGCCCCGATTCCACGTCCCACACAGCGGACTTGGAGAGCCAGCACCCAAACACTCGACGGCCATCGGGACTGAACACGACATCAACTGGAGCCGAATGCCCGCGCTCGACTGCCTCCAGTGTTCTGATTGGCTTACCTGATTCGGCGTCATAAAGATTGAATCGGGTCGGACTCGCATTTTCGGCAATCACCACTTGTTTACCATCCCGAGTGTAGTCGGCAACCCACGGGCGGACGGCTCCTTCGAATTCCACTGCGCGCTCGCCCCGCTCATCATCCCATGCTGCCACGTCGTCTCCGCTGAAGGGGACTATCAGCAACTGCTTACCATCGGGATGAAAATTCAGTTTGCGAAGCTCGCCAACCTGCGGCGAGAATTTTACTTCGTTTGCGGGTTCCTGCAGATTCCTGACCATCACATGCGCTTGCCAGCCACTGGGAAGATAATACTTTTCAATGGTCGCCAAGCGTTGGCCGTCAGGAGTGAATGCCATTCCGCCTTGAGAGCGAGCGATGATCGGCGATTCCAGCAGTTCCCTGGGGTTCCACAGATACGCCTCGCCCGTCAGATTATGCCCGTAAGTTTCACCGCTGCCAAA
>JBGSKR010000686.1:0-3020 GCA_041741135.1 Mariniblastus sp. | reverse complement strand
CCGCGAGACTTGCTTTCTCAGATTCGCAATTACTGCGTCTACAATGATTTGCCGATGGAGATCAAAAACGAGTATATTGACCGGGTTGTAAAGAGCTACTTCACGGTGTTGGTCGACAAATTCGCTGCTGCGTAGAAATTGATTCTCATTCGGTCGCAAAGATTTCCTTGAAAAAATCTTTCATGGATGCCCACGAGCGATGGTCGGATTGCTGGTTGTACGCCGCTCCCACCGAGTTGTCATGGCCAGCCATCGGTTGGGTGAATGAATGCACCGTGCCCGAATAAATGTTCATTTGCCAATCCACATCGGCGTCATTCAATTCTTTTTTAAACGCCTCAATTTCGTCGGCTGGAATGAAAGGATCGTCCGCGCCATGCTCCACCAAAATTTTGGCTTGGATGTTTTTCCCATCGGCGGGAGTGGGCGAATCCAGTCCACCATGAAAACTAACCACACCATCAATGTCCGCGCCACTGCGAGCCAACTCGAGCACGCCTGTCCCGCCGAAGCAGTATCCGATTGCGGCGATCGAATCCCCGTCGACGCCAGCCACGGTACGAAGCTGTTTCAAGCCAAGGTTCAAGCGGTGGCGATACAGGGCTCGATCTGATTTGAAGATCGTCGCTTGCTTGCCGGCGTCTGCGGGATTATCAGGCCGAATGCCTTTGCCATAAATATCGAGTGCGAACGCAACATAACCCAACTCGGCTAACTGTTTGCATCGCCCTTTCTCGTAATCGGTCAATCCCATCCATTGATGTACGACCAGAACTCCTGGAACTTTTTGTTCGGCGACGATTTTTGGATTCCAAGCAACGAAGCCCTCGAGTACCACGTCGCCATCGGAGTACTCGACAACCTTCGTTTGAATTTCCTGAGCCTGAATAGTCGCGATGAAACCTGGCGCGGCGATGGCCAAGCAGAAGATTGAAAATACAAAAACGAGTTGGGTTCGCATCCGGGTCTCCGATTAAAAAGAATGAAGCAACCATATTGAGGATGCCATTGTCAGAATGAGTTTGGAAATTCTAGCGGAACGGCGCAAGCCGTCCGGTTTCACCGCAGCGGGCTAAGGTTTTGGGTTACCGGAGGGCTCGCGCCCTACCGCTTCGATTAATACTTCAAATTTTAAAACGCATTATAAGAGTTCCGTCTATTCGACGGAGCCTTGCTCATTTGATTCCGCGTCTGCTTCCGTTGCAGGAGGTTTCGTTGCAGGAGGTTCCGTTGCAGGAGGTTCT
This sequence comes from Mariniblastus sp., assembly GCA_041741135.1. Classification (GTDB taxonomy): domain Bacteria; phylum Planctomycetota; class Planctomycetia; order Pirellulales; family Pirellulaceae; genus Mariniblastus. The sequence goes on along the minus strand of JBGSKR010000686.1, from coordinate 1,776 downwards.
GTTGCAGGAGTTTCTGTTGCAGGAGGTTTTGCTTTTTCGGGCTTGGCGGGCAACAGCCGAAAAGAGCTCAAGAAAGCTTTGGCCAGCTCCTCGTCGAACTGGTTGGCTTCCATCAAACAACTGATTTGATACTGTCGCGCCCCAACTACAAATGTTCTGGCGGCCACGCGATAGATTTTGTCGTACTGAGCATACTGATAGACGAACTCGATACCTAGAAATTCGTTGTAGCGAATTTGTTTCTGAGAAACCTTTTTGCCGACGACATTCGCAATCGATCCGATCACGGCGCCTTGAAGAATTTTCACGACGTCTTCCGGCGACTCGGGAACTCGATGCAAATCGTGGTAATTAAACACAAAGGCAACTCGTCCCTGGTTCGCACTGGCCAAATGCATACGGACTTTAATAGGTGGCTCACTCTCGACCGGCTTTAACGTGCGCTCGATCAAACGTGGCTTGACTGGCATTTTGAATTCCGCCAAAGCCCCCGATGGCGAGATCGTTTCCCAAGTTTTGGTATCGGACGTCACCTGATCGGATTTGTCTTTCTCATCAGCCGATTTTTCAATAACGGGTTCCGCTTTCGGTTCGTTAACTTCCTGAGCGATGGCTTGGGAACCAAAAAAAAGCAAAACGATAATCGAGAGAGAACAAACCAAGGATGTTTTGATATTCATGAGTCACTAGATATTAAAAGTAGCTGGCATTTACGCAAATCGTGGATGAGTTTCAAACCGAAGTATCATTCACTGCCGTTTTCATTTGGGCTGTTAAAAATTCGCCTGAACTTTTATGCGTCACCGATTATACGAAACGTATCGCTATTTGGGAGGTTGCCGGTTTGACAGCCATTTCTGCGCCGAATAGGATTTTCAAATCTCTTCCGTAAAACGTTTCGCATTGAGGTATAAGATTGTCCAATTCTGGTTCTTCCCCTGAAACTTCCAACAACGACGTCGCTAGTCCCAGTCGCAGCGGTGCGTTTGATGCAGCCGTCGATAAACGCGTCGAAAAATTTACCGAAAGTATCAGCTTCGATCGACGACTGTATCGCCAAGATATCCGGGGCAGTATCGCTCATGCGCAAATGTTGGCCGATCAGAGTATCTTGACCGCCGACGAAGCGGCGCAAATCGAAACGGCGCTGCTGGAGATTAAGCGGCAATTAGACGATGGTTCATTTCCAATTCGCGAAGAACTGGAAGACATCCACATGAACATCGAACAGGCACTGATCGATCGGCTGGGTGACACTGGTCGCAAACTTCACACCGGTCGCAGTCGCAATGACCAAGTCTCGACGGATTTGCGATTATGGGTTCGGGATTCGATTGATCGAATCGATGTTCAGTTGGCTGATCTGCAAGCGGCGTTTCTGGGTCGCTGCGAAACCGATGACGGTGTCATCCTGCCGGCTTACACTCACTTGCAGCGCGCGCAACCTGTGTTGGCCGCCCATTATTGGCTGGCCTACGTCGAAAAATTTCAGCGCGATCGTGAGCGACTTCAGGACTGTCGCCGCCGAGTCAATCGTTGTAGTCTCGGGACGGCGGCGCTGGCAGGGACGACGCTTCCGATCGATCGTGAAAACGTGGCGCGGCGATTAGAGTTCGACGGAATCGTGGCCAACAGTATCGATTCTTCCAGCGACCGAGACTACGTTTTGGAAACCGTGTTTTGTCTGGCCACGATCGGGATTCATTTAAGTGGTTGGGCGGAAGAGTGGATTCTTTGGTCAACCTCCGAGTTTGATTTTATTCAGTTGCCACATGC
>JBGSKR010000685.1:0-3695 GCA_041741135.1 Mariniblastus sp. | reverse complement strand
AGCAATTTTTTTAGCCGAACACGTATTCAAAAGCCTCCGCCTGCGCTTCCCTAATGCGCAACTTGACTTAGTCGGCCGAGACCCGGTTGAAGCTGTCATTGCACTCGGCAGAAAGGATGGAATCAATGTCACTGGCACCGTCGATGACATTCGCCCATACATGGATGCTGCAACCGCCATGGTGGTGCCTTTGGATTCAGGTGGTGGGACTCGGTTAAAGATTCTTGAAGCGTTCGCCGCTGGTGTTCCAGTGATTAGCACCGCGGTCGGGATCGAGGGGATTGAAGCGATTGATGGAGTTCATTATTGTCATTTGGAACGCCAACAGATGAAAGACCGACTCGCTGATGAATTGGCCGCTGCCGATTGGTCGGATCGCGTTGAAGCAGCTCGAAAACTCATAGAAATGCGTTACTCCTGGGCAATGATCGCCGAAGTCGCTACATCCGCATTTCGCGACCAGTTGCATGAACGTCGATAAGATATGAAACGGACAACTTTGCTGCTATCGTCATGAGGAGTGGCTCCCCGGCGCAGCAAGCTTTGTTCGTTGAATTTCAGTGGTCTCTCAGAAATCGGCTGCCGTGAAATTCTTTTTGGGCACTCGGAGTCGACCTGCGGTGAGAAAATGCCTGCAGATTGATTGCAAGATTTAATGCACTACCAACTGCTTGAGAGCAATAGCCAATATTTTTCAGCCCCACCGCACTTCCATGGAAACGCCTAGTTCGCATAACCTTTTTTCTTTTTTCCAAGCCAACTTACCATGATTCGTTACCCTTATTTTCTTTTTATATTGCTTTTAATCATCGTTTGCCGAACGCGCGCGGACGACGTGGAGAGCCCCCTTGAATCGAAAAGTGCTTCTCGTCGATTGTTGTCCAAAGAAGATTTCACCTATCTCGGAGCGCACAAGACAGCTCAATATAAAGGCGGGCCGAACTCTCTCGATATCTTTTCCGAAGGCCTGACGCACCGGTATGTCAATGGGGAACTGCGTTTCATGTTTGCCTCGTTCCAAGGAAATCGTGAAGCAGAACGATTCAAACTCAAAGAGATCAAACTAAATGAGCTCGGTACACCACCAACCACAGTTGGGGTTTATTCCGATATGTGGGTAGGCTGGAACGACAATGCTACCCACAAATCAATCTGGTGGGACGAAGAAAATGGAATAGTTTGGAGTGGCTCGGGTTTTGACTATCCGCAGGCAGGTATCTCTAACAACGGCACTCCAGCCATCTACGGCCGAGAGCCTCCATCTGAATCCGGCCAACCCTGCACCAACCATACTGGATGGTTTGGTATAGAAGGAATTGGCCAGAGAGCGATGTGGGGAAAGCTCAATACGATCCCAAAGTGGTTTCGCCAACGCGAATCACTTCCAAAATACATAGTTCTCGGTGGTGGTTACACATCCAAGATGGCGCAAGGCCTCGGGCCATCAATGGGGCCGATGTTTGTCGCAGTACCAGACATGCTCCAATACGAAGGCGTTCCACTTTACACGGACAACTTCAATATCCCTGCATCGGACGCGAAAATACTCGCCGATCATCGACTTGGGGCAAGTAAGGGTAAGGATTGGTATGCTGATGGTTACGAAAATCGCACGTACGATCGCGGTGTGCGATTGACTCTGATCGACAATTATTTTGATAAAGGCGACCCACGCAAAAACCCCCAATCGCGCCCCGAATTTCCGCCTGTCGAAGGTGCACAGTGGCTTAGCCCTGCACCTGGCGATCCGGATCGCTGGGGAAGATGGGTTTGGGGAGATAGCTACGGCGGTTCTGGGCTTTGGATCGACAATGACGCTGGCACTCGAATGCGTCACGGAATTGTCACCGCATTTCGCGGTAGTGCTGGGGCATGCTGGTATCAATCCTCTTCTGGAAGATCGGACGGCACATGTGCAGAATTGCACATCTTCGATCCAGAGGACCTGGCCTTAGTAAACCAGGGCAAAGCGAGCCCAAACCTTGTGCGTCCTAAATCCATCATTGACCTGACCGACTTGCTAACGCCAGGCTACACCAAAAATTCTTCTATTGCAGCAACGTTTGATTCTCACTCAAGCATTCTCTACATACTCGTGTACAAGCTGGACGGCAAGGACGCATCCGGTTCGCCGCTGAATGCGCATAACCTAATTCTAATGTTCAAAGTCCGCGGTGGGGCGTAATGGGCATCCCTTTCAAGCAAGTATTTAGCCGGAAAGGGCGAGTGTGAATGGACGGAATCTAGTGTCGCGAGAACGAGTTGATCTTGCTTGAAAAGGCGATTGGACAGAAACTGTTCTTTTCGCCCATCCTCACCAAAAGTAGATCCATGCCAGGGAAGGCAGCCAAGGTCATCGTGACCGAAAAACAGCACGCTATTCTGCTGAAATTCGGCTCATACAACTAAAGCCTACTTTGTCTGATGTAGTCCGTAGAGAGTCAATTCAAAATATTCGCGATCACGAATGCCGTAGGATTGACGCTGAAGCGTTTTGATTTTGTTGTTGGCGCCTTCCATCGGACCAGAAGAAATTCGGTGATCGAAATAGTTCAAGAGCCCGTTCTCAAGTCGCGTCAGCGTTTTGGCCATTGTCTTCAAGGGTTCCAGGCCGGTCGCGATCGCTCGCCGGCACCATGACCGCAAGAACAACTGTGCCCGTCAGCGAAACGTTTCGTCTCAAAACATTCGCAATTCATCTTTGAGGTCATATCCCTTGGCCAACGGCTCGTTGAGTTCAAGGGCTTCCGCTGAGAAACTATTCGGGATGCCTAATGGCGGAAAGAGCGTAAAACGCGGACAATTTGTTTTTGGCCGCAACGGATTGTATCTCGATGGATACGGAACGAAGAACCTATAGATCTGATATTACGGATAGATCTGATACTACGGACGAACAATGGCAACTTCTGGGGCCTGAATTGGAGCGTCTGTCTCCCGAGAGTCACCTTGGCCAGCCTCAAAAGTTTCACTTCGAGAAGTGTATAACACGATTCAGTATCAGGCTCGGACGGGCTGCCAGTGGGACACGCTTCCGCACAACCTGCTACCCAAAAGCCAGCTATTCCCGGTCAGCGCGAAAACACCGTGTTTTCCGCGGTCAAATATTGCTAGCGTCTCGCGATGTTTTTAACCGCCCCAAAATCATAACCACTTGCTTCATAACGGGTTAAGTTCATTGATAGCTAAAAACTCACCGGGAATAGGTGCCCAAAAGCACGGTCTACGATTACTTCAAAAAGTGGCGTGATGATGAAACGCTGGATCAGCTCCATGGGTTCATTGCCAGGTTGGTTCGAGTCTCTGAATTAGAGAACGGAAACGAGTTCGCAAGTGCTGGTAGCATCGACTCCAAAATGGTTCCAAGTACTCAGGCGTGCGAGGACCGCGGATACGATGGAGGCAAGAAAATCACCGGGATAAAGCGGAATATTGTCGTGGACACGCTGGGAATTCTGATGGCCCTAAGTGTCACAGTAGCGATCATGGATGATGCTACGGCCGCACGCGCCGTCATCCCGCAAATCGACCGTGACGCGCAGCCTCGCTTTCAACTCATGTGGGCTGACAATAAGTACCATAATCATGCGCTGAACCAGCACGTTGAAACGCACCCGCTCATCAACTGGAAAATCGAAGTTGTTCGTCGGCCGCCAGGTACGAAGGGGTTCGTATTGTTGCCAAGACGATGGGTT
>JBGSKR010000684.1:0-2953 GCA_041741135.1 Mariniblastus sp. | reverse complement strand
GGCAATGAAAATCGATTCGATTGTCTCTCGCGTTCCAAAGTCACGAAAAAAACCGAACACGCCTCCACTTGGTTCGTCAGACAGATAACGCTCTTGCGATGCGGGCATCTTCGGTTGATCGTAGCCGGGAAAACTACGGCGACTTTTGTTTTTGGACATAATTGAACAGAGTGCGACTAAAACTGGAATTTAACGCTTAACAGACAGCCGATTATAGGCGATTGCCGAAAATAGGCCTACTGCATCATTCCATCTAAGGAACTTCGAAGCAACGGTTGCTATACCGGGGATTTGCCACTACTTTCGTTTCACTCGGCCAATGATCTCGTTTCGATCAATCGAGACGGACTGCCAATGGCGACTGTCAATCGAAAGCGGGACATTGTCTCCCAGCAAAATATAGCCGTCGATGTCAGCTCGCAAAAATCGCGATTGCTCGCTGACGGGAAAATAATAGATATCTCGCCAAATCCGAATTCGCTCCATTTCGACTTGCCCATCGCAAGCGCCAAACTGCAGCGGTAAACTATTCGCACTATCTTGGTTGCCATCCGATTCATCGATGAGTCCGTCGTCGAAACCGCACTCATAGATGTCGGGGCCGATTCGCAAGACTCCATCGCAGGCGAAAAACTGAATGGTGATAGATTCCGAATTGACCATGCTCGGCCAAGGTTTCTGCCAACCATTGATCATCAGCGAACCGTCTCGGCCATCAAGGCAGCATGTAAAACTTTTTGAGCCATTGTGATACCGCCAGCCGAATTTTCCGTCGTCAAGTTTAATCGTTGCTTCAAAACTCAAGTCCGTTGTTTTGTTCAAATTCCTCGCGAGGCCTTGATTAAAGCCGTAATAGTCTTCGACTGGAAAGTCTTGCTCGCGAATTCCAAAGTGTGAACAACATCGCCAGTGATGGTAGTTCAGCCAATCCAGTTCACATTCAATAGGTTGTTGCCTGTTCGCTCCATACGGTTGTTCCGCCAATAACAGCCACTTGTCGTTTTCAAAATGCCAACGTGATTTCTTCAGCATCGGACGGATTCGATTCGGCAGATTGCTTGCCGGCCTAAACGCAGAATCATAAATCAAAATTCGTGTGGCTTGCTGTGTCTGAATGTCTTTGCTCAACAACACCCCATCCGCGTAAAGATCGCCGCCGCGAATCTCGATGGTCTCACCCGGCAAACCAACAACGCGTTTGATTCCCACAGTCGCCGCTGCGTGTTCCATCGCAGTTCCCGGCAACCGAAAAGCGACCAAATCCCAACGTTCAATTTTCGCGTCTGGTTCAATTAAAACATGGTCAGGTTCGCCCATTGAAATCGATGCGGAAATTTCCGCAGATTTTATTTTCCAGCCACAATTGGGACAAACGACCTCTGTCGGCAATCGGCCATTCTCCAGCTCTCGAAAGCGAAAAGCAAAACGACAGTCGCAACATTCCGCATGATTGTGATTTCCCACCAAAGTTGGCGCCATCGAATCGCCCACGACAATGCCCGTTGTTAAATTGGCTGAGGTTTCGCAACCGGTAGACAATCCCACCCAAACGGTCACACAAAGCAGGCTTGAATTCGCCCACCGCGAAGATCTAAACCGCTTGGTTATTGGTTGGTTGCCGATTATCATTAGGACATTCCCCAAAACGGTGCGATCAATTTAAAGTCGCATCTCAAACCGATTCAATTTTAACAAGTTCCGACCAATCCTGATCAGCATGCCACCTGCAGCTTAGCTCGCTTTCAAAGCGATGTCAGAGTTTTGAGAAGACTTTTTCGGAGTAAAATTCATGGCGGACGTCAAAGTCATTAATCATCCGCTGATCGACTGCCACTTGACGGTGCTGCGCGATAAACGGACCCAGTCCCCTACTTTTCGCCAGTCCGTCAATCGCCTTTCGACTTTGCTTGCCTATTCGGCGACCGCAGAATTGAAGACAATCGATCAGCCGATCGAAACGCCATTGCAACCGATGGTCGGAAAAAAACTTGAGCATCGGATTGGTTTGGTTCCAATTCTCCGCGCCGGAATTGGAATGGTCGATGCGATGTTGGATTTGATTCCGAATTCTGAAGTCTGGCATTTGGGCTGTTATCGGGATGAAGCCACCGCGCAACCCGTTCAGTATTATAGTAAACTTCCCCCTCGATCGCCGGTCGATGTCGCTTTTGTGCTTGACCCGATGCTCGCCACCGGGGGTTCCGCATCCATGATCTGCCGAATCTTGACCGATTGGGGAGCTACCTCCATTAAGATGCTTTCGATCTTGGCGACGCCCGAAGGTGTGGCCCGTTTGCAATCCGAGTTTCCCGAGATCGAGATTCACACTTGTGTGATTGACGAAGGTCTCAACGATCACAAATTCATTGTTCCCGGTTTGGGCGATGCAGGTGATCGAATTTTCAACACGCAAGGCTAATGTCTGCTCTCGATTGGCAGGGCCGTTTATTTGCAGCGTAATCTTTTGGCAGCGTCTTTATGAATACTCAAATCTTTGGTTGTCCGACTTGCAACCAGCGATTCCAAGTATCGGCAGAACAAGCCGGGCAAATCGTCGCGTGTCCCAGTTGTGGACAAACCGTCGAGATTCCTGTTGCAGCATTCCCACCTGCGACTCCTGCTCCATTGCCTGCTGTTGTGGCACCGGCCCCCATTCCACCGCCGCCTGTGACCGATCAAATTGTCGCTTGCGGTCAGTGCAGTGGGCAATTTCGAGTTACGCCCGATCTGTACGATCAGCCAATCGCGTGTCCGCATTGCCAGCAAACCGTCGTCGTTGCTGCGCCGGTTGTTTCACCCGCAGTTTTTGTCGCTCCTGGAATCGCGACAGCGGCAGGCGAAGGTGATTCATCAGCCGATATTCAAATTAATTTTCGCGGTACTAGAAAACGAGGTTCATCATCACGACAACGCGCGCCTTCGTTTTCGTTTGATGAACTGGAGGCAATCGACC
>JBGSKR010000683.1:0-3992 GCA_041741135.1 Mariniblastus sp. | reverse complement strand
ACGGCACGACTGATTTTGATGCAGGTGTTTAGGTAAGTACGCCAGTTGCCTCGCTCTCGGATGTCGAGATGTTTACTTTGATGATTGGCGGAAGCAAACCACTTTCCTTCTTTTTCCGCACCCTTGATCTTCAAAAAATCGTTATTTCGAGAGCCATATTCAAAGAAAAAATTCTTTTGGTAGGTCGGAGCGACAACTCCTATTTTCCCTCGATGCTCAACTAATTTTGTCGGCCAACAAAAAAGACCATTCCAATAATCTCCTCCAGGCGAGTCAAAAATCTGCTGGCGATACTGGCCGACAATTTTCTCCAGTCGTTCGATCGCATTAAAGTCTTGGGGTTCGCGAAAAAAAGCGACAACGTAACTGCGATCGGGCGAGAAATAAACATCCTTCATCGCACCAGCACCGCTGATCTTGTCGATGAACTGAATCGGCGAACCGTCTTTGGCTTTAATGGAGACTATGTTACTCAATGGGGTACTCCTATTGCGATGGTTCGGTCATCATGGTTTCCCGCCGACCAAAAATCAAGCCACTTCAACCACTGTTCGTCCGCCGCTGGACTTTTCCAATCAACGGCTTGTGAAACATCATCCCAGAATTGGTGCCAATTTTTAGTGTCGCCAAAATTCTTCTCCGTGCCGAATTTGGGGTCGCTGACTCCATCAGTCATCGCCACAATCGCCGTAAAATCGCTCATTGTGTCAACTTGAATCCGCGTGCGAATTTGTTCTTCGGATTCCCAGATGTGGGGCATCGTTGCAAAACGAGTTTGGCCGGCGTACTCTCCCCCATCGGCTTTATTGAGGATTTTTACGCCTCTTTCGCGACGGTAGACGGCGACTCCGCCATCGCCAACGGCAAACGCAGCGATAAACCATCCGAACTTGAACTTCTTGAAGACACAATAAATCAGTGTCGCGGCAAAGTCATTGATTTTGGCGGGGCTGACGTTGTCTTCGGACGGTTCGTTCGCTTCGTGATTGATATTCTGAAACGCGGTTCTTCCAGCATTGCCAAAAACGCGATAGAGTTCGCCACCAATTCCTTGCTTTGCAGCAGCTTGAATTCCCGATTCCGGTTGCTGAAGAAGGATTTGATCGAGCTTACCAATTTCGGCGAAGGTTTGTTGCCAAACCGTTTCGCAAGCGATTGCAGATCCTTTACGCGAAAACTTCGCGGAGCCTGCACCATCGGAGACAGCGAGAAAATGCCAGCCGTCATCATGAGAAATTAAAAAATGGTCATCGCGAAACGTACCTTCATGAGCATGAGAGCGACCACGCACACTGGCGGCCACTAAACGAACTTTGGGGCCTGAAACGCATTCGCTATCGTGAGTGGATTTCTGATAGGGTAAATTCGGGTCCGATGGAAGATCCTTCCACAGTGATCGGGGATCAGGATTGAGAAAAATCGCATACTCAACACTACGCCCAGGTTTTTCAGGCGCGTCAAATTTCAGAGTCAACGTGTGATGACCTGAGACCGACGGAATGCCATTCAGAACCAAGTTGCCGTCTACCATTTCGACTTTCAATCCGATCTCACTCGAGAAAGTGTAGTCGAAATTTCGGCCGCTCTGAGGTTGCGGTATCGAATGGCGATATGGCGTTCCGACGCTTCCGTTGGGCAATGGCTCGACTTTGGGAGCCGGGTCAGAAACGGATTTTTCAACAGGCGGCGCTGAAGAACTTCCAGTTACCGAAGTTGAAGTGGCAGCGGATACTGAAGTTGACGATGAAGGTGCGGTTGCAGGAGGCGGCGATGAGGGAACGGGAAGCGGAGGTGAAGTTGTGACTTGCTCCCGTTGAATTGAAGACGAAGTACTCTCGACCTTTGCACTAGTTGGCTGAGGTTCAACGGGTGTCCGTTGCGGCACGACCTTCTCGGCTAAATAGGTAATGTCCTCAGATCGCAAATGAGTCTCAACGCCTGGACCACCATGGGTTGTCGGATGAGCGGGTCGCTTTGCCTGTTCTAAACTAAACTCTAATCGAAAAACACCAATTAAAAAAGCGTTTCCGTCATTGAGAAGACAACCACCTTTCGGTGACAAAAAGTTTTTGACGGTCCCATCCAAGAAAAGCATTGTAATGTCGCTTGAGCCGACATTTTCTAAACGGTACGCACCATCATAGTCTCTAAAAATTTTGGCTTGCGTTCCCTTGATCGTCGGGTCATCGATCGAGATTCGCCCCTTTTCCACAACAATCGATTTATGAGGAGTTCCCGGATCGAAATTTCCGATCTCGATCACGTCCGACTTCAAATCAACCAAGTGATGGTCTGATGCATACTTTGAGATCGACAATTTGGCAAAAAGGTCGTGGGGAAGATTGTTCATTGACGACTACTTCAGCTTTGAAAAAAATGTCCGGATCGCAAACGAGATTTGCTTTCAGCTTTCGTGCTTCTTTGCCCGCGCTAATAAGGCGGAGTCAACTCAGGCGGAGGCATCGGTATCGCGGTTTCATTGGTGACCCCTTTGCTGACGTTATTCATTTCAATGGCCACGGTAACCCATTTAAATCGAGCCTCAAAGGAAGCACCATCCATCGTTTCCAAAGTGTATACTTGACTGGTAAGCGCCGCCAAATCATTTGGGGCGACTCGACCACCGGCGGCACAAGCGATGATTGATGCAAAGTTTCTTTTTTTGACTTCGGGGCAGATCTCGTTGAACTTTTGATTGTCAGATGGGCGGCCATCGGTCATCAAAAACAAGATCGGTTGCCAATCGGCCTTTCGATCATCGCTGCCAAGAAAGACTTCACTGTCGACACATCGACACAAATACTCCAAAGCCATGCCGGTGTGCGTGGGCCCGGATTCGGGTTCAGCAATTTCTGGCATTTGCAAATCAATTAGCGCCGTCAATGGCACCAACACGGTGACTTCGCGGGCAAACGTAATGATTGACAAAAAGACCGAATCCAATGCGTGCGGGTCTTGGCGAAGCGCGTCCACCATCGCGCGCAAGCCTGTTTTGACCGCCTCGATTGGTTCCCCACGCATCGAACCAGACGTGTCAAGCAAAAGATAAACAGGTAGGCGACGAGACATGAGTACTACAATCCAACAATGTCAATTTCAGGTGGTGGCGGTGGAAGCTCATCGAGACCAGAGACTTCTTTCTTCTCGGTGTCAATTTTCTGACTACTGGTGCTGACAGAAGCCGAAACCCATTTAAAGAAGGCTGCCATGGCCCCAGAGTCCGATGTGGACAACCTCACGACGGCTTCACCACAAACCTTTTGAAGCACATTGGTATCGCCATCGTTGACAGCGCAACCCACGATGATACCCCATTTGCCTTGTTTGAATCGATTCCAGCCTACTTCCCAGTTGTCCGTCGGCATTCCATCGGTCATGACAAAAACCATTGGCTTCCAATCACCGCGAACTTCGTTAGTCGTTTTGGCGACCTCTTGATCCGCGCGTTCGGCGACCAGCGACAAAGCTTCTCCAAATGAGGTCGTTCCGGAAGCTTGCAAATCGGGAGGTTGAAAAGCGCTCAGCTCGGTAAGCGGCACTAATTGGCTGGCCGAATTGCCGAAACCGATCACGCTCAAATGTGCCGTCTCCAGTGCGTAAGGATCTTGCCTCAAGGCAGACACAAGCATCTGCATTCCATTCTTGACTTGCTCGATGGGTTCTCCCATCATCGAACCCGAAGTATCCAGAAGCAAATAAACTGGCAGTTTTCTCATCAAATCAAATTCCTGAGGAAGGGGAAAGCATAAGCAAAAGCACAAGCCAATGGCGACTAGGTGTATTTCTGGATAATTGTGTTGAGCGTATCTCGAATGTCGCGGTCAGTCGTCGGGTCTCCGATGGCACTAAATTTCCATTCTCCATTGCGACGATAAACCTTGCCCATCACCATCGAGACGTGACCGCGATAGCTTGGATTGGAAGCGATATCGTAAGTCGCAAACACTTCATTGACACGAGTTGGCGTACCTTCGTAGAGGCGAATGGAGGCA
>JBGSKR010000682.1:0-2838 GCA_041741135.1 Mariniblastus sp. | reverse complement strand
GGGGTGCATCGCATAAGTCCCTGTGGGATGGCAACTTGAAAGCCGCATGACCTCAAAAACGGGAGGGATACATTGTATTGGCCCGTTAAATAGGCATCTTGCAAAACTGCAGGATCTTTGGGGAAGGGAGGGCTAAAGCTGGGGGTGCATGTCAAGGATTGTAATATTCAGGTAGCCTGAGCGAGGGGGTTGCGTCGGAGTGTCGCCTGGCCGGGGCGGTTTGTAAGCAGGCGGACCAAGCGGTCGTCGTCACTTAACGAGGCCGCCTTGATCTGAAGGATCGCTTCGGCACCCGTTGGATTGTTCCAGAACATCTCGGTTCCCTTGATGCGGTAGTTCATCTCCTTCACCGCCGACTCCATCCAGGCACTTGTTGTTGGCAGGCCCTGCATCCGGTACTCATCGTATCGCATTCGCTGGCGATTGTTTGCCAAGTAGCCAATCACTCGTCGCAGTTGCTCGCTCGGGTCGTCTTCGCTTGCGTCTTGCGTCGGCAGGCCGATGCGAGCCTGATGAGTTCTGAGTTCCGCAATCACCTCTTCTATGTTGCCTCGCCAAGTCTGTTTCATCCAGCCAATATAGGCCGACCAAGCCTCATGGCTTTTGCCAAAACACATCACCGAAGCGGTGAACAGGTAGCTCACCGCGTGGGTAAAGTCCAGCACCGCAACGTAGTCGGAAAAGTGCTCCGCATGGATTGTCCAGTTGCACGTTAGGCCGTCTGCGATGAAGGCTTTGCGAGTTGCTTCATCGAAGCGTCTGCGTTTCGCTTCGCGTGCCATTTGAACCCCAAACTCTTTGGAGTTTTTCATGCTCGCGATGACCGTACGCAATACACGTTTGGGCTTGTGGGGGGCGTCCTTACTTGCCGCCTCGTCGGTCTCCGTCTCTTGCTCGCTATTGCTGAGCAATGAGTCATCTGACTCCCTGTTTTCCTTGGTTTTTGCTTTTTCAGTCAGCTTCGCGACGTGATCGGCATCAAGAAAACACGGGGGTGGTTCGGGCTGAGGATCGGTCGTGGATGGTTCGCTTTTGGCACTCACAAAGATTGCGTTCTTGGTTTCGTTCCAACCTTTGGCATCCAAATGAACGCCCGGACCGCAACCGGTTTTGCGAGTACGAATTCGACCTCCGTCGAACTCAACGATGGCCACTTTCGGAACGGTGATTTCGCCGGTGAGAATCTTTTGCCAGTGTTCTTGTTCTGCGGCTTCCAGATCATTGCCGACTTCCAATGCGATCCGTTCAATCGTGTTGGTCGAAACCTCCAAGCCGACCACGCTTTGCATCACGATCGAGGCGCGTTTGAGCGATCGCGTTTCGGCGTTGAGAATGATCAACTGGCGTTTGAATCCTGGGGTGGATTCCCGTGGATCCAATCCAAGCGATTCACGCTGAGGGAAAAAAAGACCGTCGACAACGACGGCAGTGGACAACCGATTCGGTCAGTTCGATGGGACCGTCCATCGAACTGACCTGTCGCTCAGAGGACTCGACGCGACATTCCTTTTCGCACTCCGGGCATTTCAATTTCCGGGGTTGCTGGAGTGCGACTCCGGCGGCCCGCGAGGACTGAATCATCCGGCTCAACTGCTGGCCGACTTCATGCGCGGGGAGCTCGATCTGATCGAAATGGGGCGTGCCGGGGCCCTGTACTTCCGCTTGAATCTGGGCGGCCACTGCGGCAGTTTGCTTCAACAAATCGGCGAGCTTTTCTTCAAGCTCTGTCTGCTTCGCTTCCATGCGATGTTCTCCTGAAAGCTACCTGGTCGATGTCAACTTGCGTAGCTTAACCCAAGAACCCCCAAAACTCCTATTGCAAAATTACCCCGATTCTGGACCATCGCAATAGCTGACAATCACCCGTGTTTAGCCCCGAGCGTCTCAACGGCATATTCAACGACAATCGCTTTTGGCAGAATGAGTCCGACCTGCTCTTTTCCAGCGTCGTCGATATTGTCGGTTCGGTTGTCATAAAGGCAAAACCTTCGGTACACGCGGCATTCATCGATCACGAAGATGAAGTTGGCGTTTCGAAACAAGCCTTCTATTCCAAACTCGCTGGGATTGAAGTACCCGTATGCGAGGCTATGGTCTCAGATTGTACGGCTGAACTTTCAGCCATTCTAAACGCGGCGAAGATCAGAAAGCCCGATTTGATTGAAGGCTTTCACTCTTTTGTCATCGATGGCAAACGACTCGATGGCACCGAACATCGACTCGATGTTTCGCGGCACATAAAGAGTGCTCCGTTACCCGGTTCGGTGGTCGCAATACTCGATACACGCGCCGAACTGTTTGTGCAAGCAATCTTCAATCCAGACGCCTATGCCAACGAACGCAAGATGCTTGCTCCTTATATGAACCAGCTAAAGAAAGGAGCTCTCTACTTTGCTGACCGCAACTTTTGCGATGGTCCGTTGATTGCGAAATTCCTGGAGGCTGAGACCTTTTTCGTTGTTCGTCATCACGGTCGTAGTCCACGTTGGCGAAAAATCACCGGTTGCCGCAAGAGGAAAGTCGGCGTCGATTCAGCCGGTCAAGCAGTTTTCGAACAGGAAATCGAAGTTCGACTACCTGGCGATTTGTGGGTTCGAGTACGGCGAATTACGGTCAACCTCATGACACCTACCCGTGACGGCGATACCGAACTTAATTTGTTAACCAACTTGCCGATGACTGTCAGTGCACCGTGTGTTGGAGATGGTTATCGTGGGCGATGGACGATTGAGGTCTGCTTGGGAAAAATTGCAAACTCGTTGAATGCTGAAATCAACACGCTCTGCTATCCGCATGCCTGTCTGTTTTGTTTCTGCCTGGGACTTCTCGCGTTTAACA
>JBGSKR010000681.1:0-3871 GCA_041741135.1 Mariniblastus sp. | reverse complement strand
TTCGGCTGGGTCAGTGGTGCTGGAATGCTCGCTTTGGCGATCCTGCTGGCGATTGCCAATTTGGCAAAAATTCGCGCCAGAGAATTCGACTTCGGCATGACCACCGAAGTTGCTGCCCTGCTGATGTACATCGTCGGATGCGCGCTGGGAGTTGGCTTGACCGGCCCCGCGATTGTGACCGCTGGTGTGATGGCCATGTTATTACACTGGAAAGACCGACTGCATGGCGCGGTCGATGCGATGACCGCCAAAGACCTGAAGGCCGTCATGAGTCTGGCGTTGATCGGTCTGATTATTTTGCCGATCCTACCGGACCAGACCTACGGTCCGTTTGATGTGCTAAACCCGTATGATATCTGGCGGATGGTCGTCCTGATCGTTGGCATCAGCATGACGGCGTATGTGGCGTACAAGCTGTTGGGCGCGAAAGCCGGCTCGATACTCGGTGGAATTCTGGGAGGTCTGATTTCCAGCACTGCCACGACGGTCAGCTACGCGCGACAGACGAAGGACTCACCGAATCTGAGTAATTTGGCGGCGTTGGTGATTCTGATTGCCTCGACGATCGTCAATGTTCGAGTCTTGATTGAGATTGGCGTCGTCGCTCCGAATCTGCTAAAAGTCGCCTTGCTGCCGATGGCGATGATGTTGCTGTTGATGGTCCTAGAGTGCGCTTTCCTGTTTTTTTTTCTCGGCAAGAAGCAAACCGAGCCCACCGATCACGACAATCCCGCCCAGTTGAAACCAGCAATTCTCTTTGGAGTGCTGTATGCGGTCATTCTATTTATTGTGGCTGCAGCGAAAGACACTTTTGGAAATCAAGCGCTCTACTGGGTTGCTGGAATCTCCGGATTGACTGACGTGGACGCCATCACCTTGTCGACGGCAAAAATGTTCAACGAGGAACGGATCGACGGCAGCACTGCGTGGCGTGTCGTCCTGGTTGCAACGATGTCGAACTTGGTTTTCAAAGCCGGAGCGGTCGCGGTGCTTGGCAGTCGCCAGCTCCTGTTGATCGTCGTCGTTGCCTTTGGAATCGCCCTCGCGGGCGGTGGTATGATCCTGTTATGGTGGCCAGAAATGGAAACGGGATATTTACTGGACTTGCTCGGTCGAACCGCAAGCAGCGAATAGCGTGAGTCGATCGCAAGCTCTTGAGTGAAGGCATGGCATTTCCTCCTAAGCATCAGTCTGAGGTTGACGATTTTAATTCTTCGACAACTTCAATCTCTTTCTTCGTTGATCTATAATCCTGCAGGTGTAACTCCGATCTCCGAAAGAATAATCACCCATGTTTGGACAAGCCTTCATTGGACAACGGTAAACAGGAATACGACGATGGCGCAACTCGGTCCTGAAGCTGCCCACATTTTTCGCGTTACACATGCCGATAACATCTCCTGGATTCTTCAGCATGGCTTGCATTGTAAAACGAGTGAGCTCGACGATCCGAACTTTGTGCCTATTGGTTCGTTGGAATTGATTCACAAGAGGACGAATCGCCGAGTTCCGATCGCACCGGGTGGAGTTCTCGGCGACTATGTTCCGTTTTACATCACACCTTGGTCTGTGATGATGTTGAACATCAAGACCGGTCGCAACGGCGTGATCAAACGGGCCAACCGCGACATTGCAATCTTGGTTTCATCCTTGCATAAAATTGACGAGATGGGGCTCCGATATGTCTTCACGAATGGGCACGCGTACATGCAGGAATCGGATTTCTTCGACGGCTTGAGCGATTTGGACAAGATCGACTGGGGTTTGCTTCGCAAGCGAGATTTTAAGAATGACCCCGAAGATCCGGGCAAGTTGGGACGCTATCAGGCGGAGGCACTTGTCCATGGACAAGTGCCGGTGGAGGCGTTGGCTGGAATCGCTTGTTATGATATCAGAACGCAAGGGTCGATAAAGAATCAGATGGAGAAGCTTGGCCTCGTCATTCCCGTAAAAGTTATTTCAGATTGGTACTTCTAACATGATTCACTTCACTCAAGGCAACCTACTTGAAGCTGACGTTGATGCCGTCGTCAATACGGTAAACACCCAGGGAGTGATGGGCAAAGGTATCGCATTAATGTTCAAAGAAAAATTCTCAGAGAATTTCAAATCCTATGCCGCAGCATGCAAGCGCCAGGAAGTGCAAATCGGCAGGATGTTCGTTACTTCCTCTCCTGAGTTGTTGGGTCCGAGATGGATTATCAACTTCCCGACAAAGATGCATTGGCGGAATCCGTCAAAAATCGAATGGATCGTCGAAGGGCTTCAGGATTTACGTGCCGTGATTGAGAAACATCAAATTCGATCCGTTGCTATTCCGCCACTCGGTAGTGGCAATGGTGGACTCGATTGGAGCGACGTCAGACGCCACATTGAATCCGCACTTGGTGATATGGATGGCGTGGACGTGATGGTGTACGAACCAACTGCCAAGTATCAAAACATTGCCAAGGGGCGAGGGGTTGAAAAACTTACGCCTGCACGGGCGATGATCGCTGAGATGATTCGTCGTTACAGCACGATGGGATTGTCGTGCTCGATCCTTGAAGCGCAGAAGTTGGCTTGGATGCTAACTCGTGTCATGAAACAGTGTGGATTAAAGAACCCGCTAAATCTATCATTCGACGCGAACCGCTACGGACCGTATGCACAGGAGCTTACTCATTTGCTCAATGCCCTTGACGGTAGTTATCTTCATTGTGAAAAACGCCTGCCCGATGCGTCACCGTTCGACACAATCGAATTCGACCCTGATTGGCAAGAACATCTTTCAAGCTTCTTTACTCGAGCGGAAGGTGCCGTCTTTGCGGAGGCCATTGATAAAACAGACGAATTGATCGATGGTTTCCAATCTCCACTGGGAATGGAGGCGCTGGCTACGGTCGATTGGTTATTGACCAGAATGAAAGCAGAGCCAACTCTATCAAGTATCCGTGCCGGACTGGAAAGATGGCCGGAAGGGGCAGGCGAACGCAAGAATCGACTGTTTGGCGATAAGCTGCTTCAAGCTTGCATTGATCGCCTACTCGAACTGCCCGCATGATATGGACGAAGCTGAATCGCAAGCCGAACAGAGTTCGAATACCAGACGAAGTGACAATGCTATTGTGTATTCCGGTCGTCTTGACGACTATAATTATCGACTATGGATCGGATCGAAAACGTCAATTTCAATCGACTGCAATGGTGCTGCCAAGAATTAGGCATCTCTGTCGAGGGGCTTGCGCGCGAATGTAAGATTCCCGAACTGAGTGTCGATCTGGCGCGCAATGGCAAGCCAAGCTTTACTTTTAACCAGCTCCGAAAAATCTCCAGGTTTTTAGGACGAGGCGTCCTCTTTTTTCTAGAAAAGGGTGATGTCAATCCGGAGTCCGTTCATTCACCCCAGTTTCGGACGGTGAAGAACCAGAAAACCAGCTTGAGCCCCAAGGTTCGTCGCCTGATCGAAAATGTTGAGCGGCAGCGGGACATTTTCTTAAGTTTGCTTGACGATCTGAACGATTCGGATAGTCCCAAATTTTCCCCACCAAAGCTTCCCACGAATGACTTGCCAAAAGCAGCGGCAATCACTCGAGAATGGTTGGGACTGAAAGACGAAGTTGATTTTTCCGAGTATCGAACTGCGGTTGAAGCAAGAGGGTTGCTAGTTTTTCTGAGCAATGGCTTCGAGGGCAAATGGCAAATCCCCAAAGATGATCCGATATGTGGATTTTCGCTTACCCATCCGGTTTGTCCGCTAATTTTTGTCAAGAAGTATAGTGCTCCGGTTCGGCAGACGTTTACGCTGATGCACGAGTTGGGTCATTTGCTTTTACATCAAGGCAGCTTCATTGATGAAGAAAGCGATTTCTATGCTCATTCCGGCAAGGAA
>JBGSKR010000680.1:0-3473 GCA_041741135.1 Mariniblastus sp. | reverse complement strand
GAATTTCCGAACTCTCACGAGTCCGGCTACAATCCGTGAACGGTTACCTTTTTTATTTGGTTGGAATTCTGGCGAATCCCACTACACTATTAATCACTCAGAAAAATCTCAGCCGCCACCATGCCTTTTGAACGAGTTTTTTTTTCTAATGAACGAAATTTTCGACTTGCGGGGATTCTCGAAATGCCAGCGCAACCTCTTCGCGCGATGGCACTGTTCAGCCACTGCTTCACCTGCAGCAAAGATTTAAAAGCCATTGTGCGTATCAGTCGTGGATTGGCGGCACTTGGAATCGCCGTATTGCGTTTTGATTTCACGGGGCTTGGCAATAGCGAAGGCGATTTTTCCGACACGAATTTTGAAACCAATCTCGCGGACATTTTTGCCGCGAACGAATGGTTGCGAAACCGACAAACGCCGCCGCAAATTTTGATCGGGTTATCGCTTGGTGGGGCGGCAATGATGGCGGCGATTGGAAAGATCGAATCGGCACAGGGCATCGTAACGCTTGCCGCGCCGTCTTGTACGAAACATCTAGCTGAATTTTTGGTCTCGCAAGCACCTGAAATAGAGACCTCAGGATCGGGTTCAGTCTCAATTGGCGGGCGTGGCCACACAATCAAGACTCAGTTACTCGATAGCCTGAGAAATCATGACTTGCAGCAGAACATTGCTGCGATTCAGAAACATCATTTGATCATGCACTCGCCACTCGACGAGACGTTGGGGTTCTATCACGCGGAAAGAATATTTGCCGGAACAGGCGGCCCGAAGACTTTCGTGACTCTCGATGGAGCCAATCATTTGATGGCCAATCAAGCGAATGATGTTGGTTTCGTCGCTGATCAGATCAATTTGTGGAGTCGGCGATTTTTGAACTGAGTCGGCAAAGAGAAGGCGTGCGGGCGAGACGCCCGCGCTGCTGGATGTGGGCGGGATAGCCGCCAAACCCGTGACGGATTTTTTTCGCGAAATCTGGCAACTATAGCGGTAGGGCGCGAAACGGGTTCGTCACGGCTGGACAAAACCGGACGGCTCGCGCCGTTCCGCTTCGAAATCCTTCACGGCGTCGGATGCCCGCACTCCTAAGTTAGTCGGCATTTATCCGCGAGCGGATTCGCTGCAGTGATGTGCGGACGTGACGGCCTTCGTTTGTCAATGCCTTGGTGATCGCCGCTAGTTTTGCATGATCGTGATAGCCGTTGGCAATATAGCGAACATTACCCAGCCGATCGATAAACAATGTGGTCGGCAGCTTGACTTCACCCGGCAAGTTTTGGGTCGTTTGATCCGAGCCCAGACCACAGGGATAGTTCACATGATTCTTTTTCAGAAACTTTTTGACTGTCCCCACGGCACTGTTCGGGTCATCCGGACGATCCATTGAAACACCGAGTACTTGTACGTCTTCATTTTCAAATTCGTCTTGAAGTTTGACGAAATGCGGAATGCCTTCGCGACAGGGAGGACACCACGTCGCCCAAAAATCGACGACTAGAATTTTGTCCTCGAACTCTTCGGTTTTGAGATCGCCGCCTTCCACGTCGGGAACATTCAGCGTGTAAGTAAAGGACTGAAACTGATCAATCTGGGCTTGGCTCCATTGAGCCAGTTTAACTTGATAAGCTGCATCTAACTGTATTAAATGCGACTTCAGAGACGCTTGGTCTTGAAGTCTCAACATGCTCGCATCAGATGCCAAATCGGAAAATTGACCAAATCCCAGTTCAGCAGCGTCGGTGATCGACTGCATCGCCGCAGGTTGATCGCCATTCAATGCATAAGCCTTTGCCATCCCGATTAAGGCACCAGCAAGACTTTCCATCGAATCGGCAGGATAGTTTTGGTTGGTGCGTAGATTGCGGGCGACACTACCAGCACAAATGTGGAGGTTGAAATGAGCGTTTACGCTTGTTGACAATACGGCCTCGGCACACTTACTCGTCGCCAACATGAAATAATAAGCCGACTCTGGATTGTTGCGTCCATCGTAATTGGGATTTGTTTTTAGAGATTCGATAGTCGCGATGGCTTCGTTCAACACTTGAGCAGTCAGCTGCGAGTCGGAGTTCGATGATTCCTCGTTGGCGGATTCTGCCAATTCGGCGATAAGCAAAATGGTGTTCAGATAGTCCACCGCAAACAGCGGATTGGGGTCCTGCAAGTTCTTAGCACGGGCAGCCATTTCGAAGGCTTGGCTGAAATTCGACTGTCTCGCTAATGCGGCCGACTGTTTCAGAGCTTCGGCTGGTGTTGGCGACGTTGGCTGAGCCTGAATTGGCTGAGCTTGAATTGGCTGAGCTTGAATTGGTGCCTGAATGGCAGGCGGAGCAACAGCAGCTGTCACAGTCGTTGAGCAGAAGAAAAATAAAGATCCAACAGCCGGAAAAAACATCCTGGAAATTTGTTTATGCATTTTTTGCATCTCGGGGGTTATGGGGCGTGTCAAACTGAAGCGTCTATAACGGTTAGCCGAAGGGCATAAAGTTAACGCTTGAGTTCAGAATCCCAAGCAACAAAATCTGGTTGATGCTCGGATTTTCCAAAAAAATCAGCCAACGAACTGAGCAAGCCCTTAAGCCTGGCTTAATGGCTCGTAATATGTGTGGCGGGGCGACGCGAGGGTTCTGCTACGCATTCATGGTGCTTTTTGGTAACCAGAAATCGCTCGCTAACAGGGGCCACTTGGCAGCCAAGCTCCTGCTCAACGATCAAGTTTCCCAGACGACTCCCACGAAAGTCAGAACAGTTTCGTTTACTCGAATCGCTAAACTCAGTTCGATAAAACTTAGTGAAGCGATCGAAGGCAATAACAAACCCGATTCCATTGCGAATCCCAAATCGATAACATGTTTGCATTCTCGCGTCGAACCAAAATCGACTATCGAAAAACCAGATACCACTGAACCTTCAACTGAAACGAGTACCTTGATGCTAGACCAACCCAATCGTCCTTGGACCAGCGAAGACGCCACCGACCTGTATCACGTAGATCGTTGGGGCCATAATTTCTTTGCCGTTGACGATGAGGGTTTTCTGGCGGTCGAAACGGGTGCCATTGGGGAACAGAAACTCCGCATCAAGGACGTTGTCGATCACTTTGTCGAAAAAGGCAAATCGCCACCGTTGATTGTTCGCTTCCCCGGCATCATCGCCCAGCGGACCGAGCAAATTAACGAGGCTTTTCAGGGTGCGATCGATAGCTATGGGTTTGAAGGCCACTACCGGTTGTTCTACCCCGTCAAAGTCAATCAACACTACGAGGTCATTGCGGCTGCAGTTGAGGCAGGCAAGAAATACGGCGGTGGACTTGAAGCTGGCAGCAAAGCTGAATTGCTGGCGGTGATTGCGATGGCCAATGAGAATACGCCGCTGCTGTGCAATGGCTTCAAAGACTCGACCGTAATCGAGATGGCTTTCCGCGCCCTGCAAATGGGCCGCGATATGACCATCGTTATCGAAAAACCAAACGA
>JBGSKR010000679.1:0-3153 GCA_041741135.1 Mariniblastus sp. | reverse complement strand
ACTCGAAGCTGCGTCGCTCCCCTGTTTGGTTTTCAAGCTCACGGAAAATCAAACTCCTCAAGTCGCAATTTCGAGCCACCAGGTCACCTTCCTAGGATGGCAAATTTTATGGATATGTTCTCGTTAATGAAACTCGTGACTGTGCGTTCCCACCGCTCTTCCAACCACTCTTGTAAAACGCTGAAATCGCCCACAAAGCGAGGTTTGCTACTTACTGCAGTATTCTGCTCTGCCGTTGCATTCGCCGCTTCAGCGAATGCTCAAACCAGTTCACAGCAGGCTTACTCAAATGGCCTGAGTGCTGTTTCCGCTGACAACACGCATCACTCAGTCGCCAGTGAGCAGTTATTGGCAGATGGTCAAGCTCTCGAAAAATCCGGCCAGTGGGGAGAAGCGCTGGGCGTCTATCAAGAAGCTCTCAAAAAGTATCCTAATCATTCCGCACTTAAACAACGGCGCGCGGTCGCTCGCATCCACTTCGATCTCTCGCGACGCTATTCGGATTCCAGTTTCGTTGCCTCTGTCGCTTCCACAGACGGCGCAACATCGCTCAACGTCTACGCAGAAGTGCTTTTGAAGATTCAATCGTATTACGTCGACGAACCCAACTGGGCAGAACTTGCGAGCTACGGTCTAACCAGTCTCGAAGTCGCCTTGATGTCGCCCGATTTTCGTCGTACGCACATGCCGAACGCAACGGACGCAGAAATTCGCTCGGTCATCCTCAGCACCCGCGAACGGCTCGCCACCGTTGCCGTTAACAACCGTCATGACGCGTACATCGTTGCCAGCAGCACTGCGAAATCGCTTGAGCAATCGCTGAACCTGAAGCCGCAGGCCACCGCTTACGAATTCGTGTGCGGAGCGATCTCGGCACTTGATCCTTATTCCGCATTCATGTCCAGCAATCAGTTCAGCGAAACCATGTCGCAAATCGAAGGCAACTTTGTCGGTCTGGGCGTTGAACTGAGAACTCATCTAGATCATCTCGAAATCGTCAGTGTGATTCCGGGCGGTTCGGCTGATAAGGGCGGCATCGTCAAGGGCGATCACATCACGGCAGTCGATAGCCAATCCGTGAAAACGATCGGTAGTCTGCAAGCCGCAGATTTGCTCCGTGGCCCGGAATCGTCTTTCGTTACATTGGCTGTTGATCGCGGAACCGGATCGCAAACTGTTCGCCTCGAGAGACTGCGAGTCGAAATTCCCTCGGTCGATCAAGTCGGAATTGTCGACGCGACTGCTGGCGTGGGTTATATTCGTCTCACCAATTTTCAGAAAACCACTGCTCGCGATTTTGACGCTGCCCTGTGGAAACTTCACCGTGAAGGCATGCGTTCGCTGATCGTTGATGTACGAGGTAATCCTGGTGGACTGCTGTCTGCTTCCGTTGAAGTCGCTGACCGATTCATCAACAGCGGCGTGATCGTTTCGACTCGCGGTCGCAATCCGATGGAAGACTACGTTCACAAAGCCAACGCGGCAAGCACTTGGCGAGTTCCGCTCGTGGTTCTTGTCGATGAAAACTCGGCTAGCGCCAGCGAAATCTTTGCCGCTGCAATTCGAGATCACCAACGCGGAACTATCGTCGGCAACCAAAGTTACGGCAAAGGTTCGGTTCAAGGAATTTTTCCACTGAACGTTTCCGGCGGTGGCGTGCGATTGACCACGGCGAAGTTCTATTCGCCAACTGGAAAAGCGATCAGTGAAGTTGGTGTTGAAGCCGACGTCCTCGTCCAAGAAACGGCCAAAGCTTCAGCGGACATGGCTCTCGGAGAAGATAACGGTCTGCGAATTGGCATTCAAACCGCTCGCCGTTCAATGATGGGACAAACGCCTCAACCCTCGAACGCGATCAGCCGCACCAATGGTCGGCAACCATCTCAAGTCGCTGAACGATAAACTCAACTAGAACTTGATATTACCCGGATTCACATCGGCGATGAAAACGCCAAATGTTTCAAACTCAGCCAAGATATTTTGAACTTCCCGCCAATTTTCTTCGAACGCTTCCGATTTCTGGTCTCGCCAATCGGCCCAGACTTCGGGAGTGTAATCGGGTCGTTGATCCAAATAAGCTCCACCAAAATCAAGACAATAGGGTGGGCTGACAATCGTCATTTCAATCGCTAACAACTCATCGTCATAGCCGACGAGTTGCGGAACCATGTGTCCTCGAACCTCGCTAATGCCTAAATCTTGCAATTGTAAAAACACTCTTAATTCGCGACTGTACGCGATCTCTCGATCATGGAATTTGACCGCGATCTGAATGAATCCGTTTTGGTCAGGGGATGGCAAGGAAAACAGGAATACGCTACCTTGAGTTCCAACGCCAAGGCACGATTCGACTTGAGCACCTTTTCGCTCTTGATACGCTGTCACCTGACCATCAACTTTGGAGTTTGTCATGATCACACTTCCGAACGACAGCAACGGAACTTTCTCGGCCAACGTTAGGCTGCATTTTTATACACCAGAGGGGTGCATCGAGTTAGGACAGCTAGGCCCCGATTTTGCCATCCTGCGAGACGCTCAGTCCCTAGTTGCCAGCGAAGGCGAGATCGAAACGATTGTCGACGAAAAAGTGACTCGCTGGAAGGTCCGAATCACCAGCCCCATCACACCCGCTTCCCGCCGCTTTAATTTCGAACCCATCTGAAACCTTTTACGACCGTGGCGGCCACGGAAAAACTTACGAAATGGACATGCCGAGGTATAATTGATTCGTGATTGTTAATCTGGATTGATAGACGATGTTTGAATTTTGCGACTTTTTATCAAAGCGATATTGTTAGTCGATAACCTCGGAAAACAGCATGAATAGTGACATACCAAGTGACTTCGGCGTTACTATTCAAAAGCTAATTGCCGATGGAAAATTTCAAAATGAAAGTGAAGTCATCGCCGAAGGTATTCGGTTAGTTGTCGCTCGTGAGATACTTCACGCTGACATTCAAGCGGGAATTGACCAATTGAACCGTGGCGAAACAGTCGCTGCTGAGCAGGTCTATGCAGAAGCCACACGCCAAATCAATACTATCGCACAATCGCAGCATCAATGACGGTATCGAAAACATTCGTATCGTCCGAGCCGAACGCGATTTCGAGAACTATTGAGGCGGCCACGGAAAAAAAGCACTGGTGGATTTT
>JBGSKR010000678.1:0-4600 GCA_041741135.1 Mariniblastus sp. | reverse complement strand
GGTCGACCAACTGTTGGACTTGCGGTGTGGGCGGGCCAGCCAATGCGAAAGATTGAGTGACGTTTGATTCTTCGGATGCGAATTCGATCCAGCCGACATCGTTTGCCTGCACTTCGTTTGATGATGGAGTGGTGTCAGGTGCGAGATGAAGGTCTGGGGTTAAAGGCTGCCGGGCGGGTGTGAAAGTTTCTCGAACGTGATTTGTTTCTCTCGATTCGCTGGGCTGAACCGAAGCTGTTAACCCTCCTGCTGTTTCGAATTCATCATCTTCCGTTTCTGAGGTTAAGCTCTCGTCGCCCGTGTGCAAACGGAGTTTCGGAGTCCACGGCGGATTTTGCGATTGGTCGAATGCTGGCCGAGCAGTTGTGATCATGCGCATGACGGTGTCTGGATTGGAGACAGGCGCGGATGTTTGAAGTAACTGAGACATTTTTGTGGGCAACTAAAACAACCGATGGGCGAAAAATCCGTAACAAAAGTGGCGGAGACTTTCGAGGGAAAACTCAGCACCAAATCTTGCCGAGAGTTCCACGACACGAAATTTAATGAAATTCACAATCACTGATCTCTGAAATCAAGGCAGAACACTGCAATCTAGTTATCGGCGATTTGAGCGTTACTGCCTGCTCTTTGGTGGTCTGCATTGGCGTTTTACGATTAGGCAAGATTTGACGACCGGGTGCGGCTTGAACCTTTCCAGTTCGCATGAAACAATAGTCGTTCGAGATTATTTTTCCAAATTCACACAGGCGTACGAATGAGAATTGAACCCTTGGCTGACAAAGTCGTCGTCAAACGAACCGAAGCGGAAGAAAAGACCTCTGGTGGTATCCTGTTACCCGGGGCTGCCCAAGAAAAACCTTGCCAAGGGCGGGTGCTTGCTGTCGGCAATGGTCGCTTGAATGATGATGGTTCGCGCAGTCCGTTTCAAGTCAACGAAGGCGATCGAGTGATTTTCTCCAGTTACGCTGGTAGCGAGATCGAAATCGATGGCGAGCAGTTGTTGATCATGAGCGAGTCGGACATTCTGGCCGTCTTGCCGTAAGGCCAGCCTCTGCCGCGCAGACGAGATTTTTTGCCCAACGTCATCCGATGTGTTAAAATCAACTATCGTTCGAAATTGTTATTCGCTCTCACCATTCATACGAGTCATCTCATGAGAAACTTGACCATTCCATTCTTTCAAGGCATCGTGGTTACTTTCCTAATCAGCCAAATTGGTTTGGTGGTTGCTCAAGACGTAAATGGGCGAACGCCGCCTGCTTTCGAACGAGACTTGTATCAGCAAACGGTTCAGTCGGGCGTGCAGTTTTTGCTCGAGAAGGGACAAGCTGAAGATGGCTCGTTCAGCAAACAACTCAGCCCTGCCGTGACCGCGATGTGTATCAGTTCGTTGCTGGAACACGGCGTGCCACTTTCGCATCCGAAAGTGCAAAAGGCGATCGCTTATCTTGAAACGTTGGTGCAACCGGATGGTGGAGTTTACCCGCCTGGTAGTTCTCTGCGAAATTATGAAACCAGTGTTTCGGTAATGTGTTTCCAACGTGCCAAAGAACTGGCAAAGAAATCGGGTGATGCGGCGGCAGTGGAAAAGTATGAGACGCTGGTCAACAAAGCCGTCGCGTTTTTGAAGGGCTTGCAGTGGGACGACGCGGAAGGGCATCCGATTGAAAGTCAGTTTTACGGCGGCCAGGGCTATGGTTCTCACAAGCGTCCCGATGCCTCGAACACATCTTACTTCCTCGACGCTCTGGAAGCCGCTGGTGAAGACGGCGAAAGCGAAGCCGTGCAAAAAGCCTTGGTCTTCATGTCGCGTAGTCAAAATCTACCGACCGTTCACAACACGGCTGAGTGGGCTAGTAAAGTTTCGGACGATGATCGCGGTGGTGGAATTTATTCCGCCGTCGGAGAAAGTGGCGAATCCAAAGCAGGCGAGACTCCCAATGGTGGACTTCGCAGTTACGCCTCGATGACCTACGCAGGGCTGAAAAGTTTTCTTTACGCTGGAGTGTCCAAAGACGATATTCGCGTCAAAGCGGCCTTCGACTGGATCGGTCGTCACTACGATCTGAAGTCCAATCCCGGGATGGGTCAGCAAGGCGTGTTCTACTATTATCACGTTTTTGCGAAAACCTTAAACGCGGTCGATGAGACAATGATTACCGATTCCAAAGGTCAACAGCATCATTGGCGAAACGACCTAATTAAGCAATTGGCAGATCGACAGCAAGAAGACGGTTCCTGGACGAATCCCGCAGACCGCTGGTACGAAGGTGACCCCAACCTTGTCACCAGCTACGCTTTGTTGGCGCTCAGCTATTGCAAGGAACCTGTTGCGGCAGAGAGTCCGCAGCCTGCTCCCGAAAAATAGGCGAGTGACTCGTCTAGGCTCACTTTTTAATAGTCAAATTCCAAGGTAAAGTGGATCCCACAATCAGTTTGCCTCGAAGAATAGCTGAATTTGATCCGAATTGGTTAAATGGGTCATTTAGCAGATTTTGTGACATGGTTTTTCATGACTTGACAAAACAGGGTAGTTCGGCCAAAATCTGCGGTTCGAAAAAAACCAGTTTCCTTATTGTTTGCCGACAAAACTCGGCTGAAGCGAAAATAGCGATGAAAATCCATAAAGACGACACGGTAATTGTAATTAGCGGTAAAGACAAAGGTGTCAAAGGCAAGGTCGTTTCCGTCGATAAAGATAACCAAATGCTAATCGTCGAAGGCGTCAATCTCGCCTACAAGCATGTCCGTCCAAGCCAGAAAAACCCACAAGGCGGTCGTCTTCACAAAGAAACGCCGATCCGCGCTTGCAAGGTGATGGTCGTTTGCCCATTCTCCAATAAGCCAACTCGTGTCGGCTATCGCTACCTCGATGATGGAAGCAAAGAGCGTTTCGCTCGCGTCAGTGAAAAATCGCTTGGCCAAATCTCGCCGGCGAAAGCGACTTACGCGAAAGCGTAAGCCAGTTGGTTTAACTGGGGTATTTCGCCCCCAGTCCTCGGGACTTGTCGAGCGGCTGGAAAGGGTCAGCCGCCAACTTGCCTTTGACCTTATGGCGATTCGTCTTGTTCAGCTCTAGCTTGACGTTCGCCGGCTGGAATGTCCACAGTGCGGATGGTGACTTCATCCAGATAAGCCACCCCGACGCCTGTCATCGAGAATGTTACGTCGATATTTCCGTCCGCTGGCACGCCCCGATATAACGTGAACTCTTGCCAGCCACTGGTCACTGGGATTCGTTCTGACATCGCTTCGCCGCCCAGCAAATCACTGATCATTAAACCGTCCATGTTTCCCTGAATGACTTGCGGGATATTTACCCAGCCGTGAACTCGCACTAATTGCCCGCCACGCACAGGAATCTTTGGCGACTTGATCCACAGCGGTGTGGCATCAATCGTTTTGGTGGTCGACTTTGCGCTAACTTCCAGCCGCAGTCCATACTTGCCACTCACCGCTGCGGCGTCGCTTAGTTCTACCTTCGTGACATACAAATCGTCATCAAGGCGACGATTCTCCCAGCCGCTGCGTTGCAAGTGTTGCAAATTCTCAAAATCTCCGCCCGCCAATCCATTTGGGTTCCATTGTTGAGATTCAAGACGTCGCGACAATTCCCAGTGCAGCGGAACCAGGCTGGTGTGAGCCATCAGCGGCGACGACATCTTGGATTGAAATTGTCCTAAAGGTTCCGTGATCATCTCTCGCCGAGCGAATGCCAAACGCTCATCGGTTTGATGTAGTAAAGGAATCGCAGTCGCCAAACTGTTCTGCTCAAGCAATCCGCTCGCGTTTCGAAATGCGTTGACTGCTTCGTTCATCGCACTGCTTGCGGCGGTGGTGCTGCGTCCCATCCGAGCCATCTGCCGATCAATCAACTGCATGATGGCCAACCATTGGCGAGTCAGTTCGGTATGAAGTTGCAGCGTCGAAAGCTTACCTGTTCGGGTGTAGCTTTGGTTCAAATTGTTGAAGACCAGTGGCGTTTCCGACAGCACCACTGCAGCCATCAACGGGCAATTGTCAATTCGAATTTGATTGCTCCCCAGTTGTCGTGTGGACGGTAGCGATTCCAGTCCTGATTCACCAATCAACATGACTTGTTGGGTGAATGTCGTGTTCGGGTCGGAGAAAGTCACCGTTCGCACGGGAACATCGCCCGCGATGTATTGTTCATGATGGGTCGGTCGTTGAATCAAGAGCAGTCTCGCGCGGTTGGTACCGATGGCGGTGACTTCGAGTTCCGAGTCATTGGTCGGCACCGCGCCCAGAATCGCTCCACCGGCAATCCATGGCTCCAGTCGAACCAATTCGCTATTCAACCACTCGATCGTCATCGCTCGCAAGCGAGTGCTGGGGTCAGCGGCATCGAGTCGTGAGCGAGAACGAAATCGCATTCCACGAGCTCCGCCTGCGATCGCTTCGTAAGCCAGAAATTTCATCTGCTGCGGTTCGAGCGGAGTTGGCGGCACCGCCCGAGCAATCGAGCTGATTTGTTTCGCCAGTTGTTTCGGAAAATCAGTTTGAATATCGGCCCACAACGGTTTGTTGTGTGAAACCGACTCGCCACGCTGAGCCAACCAGTCGCTGTATTGGCTGG
>JBGSKR010000677.1:0-2543 GCA_041741135.1 Mariniblastus sp. | reverse complement strand
ACCGAGCACATCGGTAATTGCATCGAAAACTTCTGACTGCTTGGCCGGTTTCGTTAAGCGACAGGGAATACCCAAGTCCCGAGCGGTTTGCAGATCGCCATCTCGCGTACCAGAAGTAAGCAGGATCACGGCCACATCGGCCAATTCGCTGTCCCGCCGCAATGATCTGATAAATTGAAAGCCGTCAATCGCTGGCATATTCAAGTCGGTTAAGATCAACGGAATCGGTCGTTCCTGACGCGTTGCTTGACGCATAATCTCGAGTGCCTCGGTGGCACTTGAAGCGAGCAGAGGAATCATTCCCCAATTCGCCAGCATGTCACGAAGAATAATGCGATTGGTGGCATTGTCGTCTACGATCAATGCCTGTTGCTGTTGAATGACAACTGGCGTTTTTACCGCTTTGTTAGAGTCGTCCAACGCGATTTCGAGTTCGGCAGTGAAATAAAATTGGCTACCAACTCCCAGCTGGCTTT
This sequence comes from Mariniblastus sp., assembly GCA_041741135.1. GTDB lineage: Bacteria > Planctomycetota > Planctomycetia > Pirellulales > Pirellulaceae > Mariniblastus. Next base: position 2,067 of record JBGSKR010000677.1, on the reverse strand, counting down.
CGACCCAAATTCTGCCATTCATCAAATCGATCAATCGGGCGGCAATTGCAAGTCCCAAACCGGTTCCACCAAATTCCCGAGTTGTGGAGGTGTCTGCCTGTTCACACTCACGGAAAATCCACTCCAGCTTGTCGGCAGCAATCCCACTGCCGGTATCCGACACGCTGAATTTAAGTAAGACTTTTTGGCGAGGCAACTGTTTTGCAGACGCGGCAGTTCGATTTTCGTTTTCCGAGATCTTGAGATGATCTGCCAACTCGATTTTCAGAACGACTTCTCCCACGGAGGTAAACTTAATCGCATTTCCAATTAGATTCACGATGATCTGCCTCAGACGGCCTAGGTCACCGATCAACAGCCTCGGAACATCCGGATCAACACGGAAATTCATTTCGAGGTTTTTCGCATGTGCACGCAACGCCAACACACGCGCCGTATCTCCAAAAGAATCGCGTGGATCGAAAGTAACCGGATCAAGTTCCAGCTTACCAGCTTCGATTTTTGAGAAATCAAGAATGTCGTTGATTAACGCTAGCAACGCTTCGCCAGAAGAAAGCACCATTTTCAAGTATTCTTCTTGAGCGCGAGTGAGTTTGGTGTCGAGCAACAATTCGGTGATTCCGATTACAGCATTCATCGGCGTTCGAATTTCATGACTCATATTAGCCAAGAAGTCACTCTTTGATTTATTGGCCATGTCGGCTGCAATTTTGGCTTTACGAAGTGCCTCCTCGGTCAGCACCAAATCCGTCACGTCTCGCGAGATGCCGAATGTGCCGACAACGTTTCCGTTGGCATCAAGCCAGGGCATTTTCGTAGTGGAGCACCAAGTATCAGGGCCATCCGGCCAAGTTTCTCGTTCGACTTTGCTAAGGATTGGTTTTCCGCTGCGCATAATTTCCAGTTCGTCCTTGCGAGCCTCGATCGCATGCTCAGCACTGAAAATATCTGCGTCCGTTTTTCCCCAAACCTGAGCAGGGCTGGACAGTCCAAACTTGATGGCCTGCCCTTCACTAGTGCGAACAAATCGACTTTCAGTATCTTTGAAATAAATGCTGTCAGGGAGGTACTTCATCAGCGAGTCCAACAGAAAGCGTTCGTACTCAGCATCCGACTTGGCTTTCTTTTCAGCCGTCACGTCCCAAAATACAGCTTTGACGCCGATCGTTTGTTGGTTTCCATCGAACAGCGGCGTTTTATGAACATCAAAATAAAAACGGCGGCCGTCCGGAAATAAGAATTCTTCAATCTCAACATAGGGTATTCCGGATTGAATGACTGCCTGATCGTCCCGAAAATACTTCTCAGCCATTTCGGGAGGGCTGAAGTCTGCGTCCGTTTTGCCGATGAACTCTTCGGCGCGGTGACCGGCGAAATTGGCGAAAGCTTGATTGACATAGATGAAACGTCCGTGCAGATCCTTGCAAACGATGTTGACCGGCAGCGTGTCAACCATTTCAGCAAAAAACCAACCGGGATCAGTAACCACTCCCGCATGGAAGACTGGCATCTGGAAGGCCAATTGCGAGGAGCCTGATTTTGATGTCGAAGAGGAGTTGGATTCAGAAGGTTCGCTGTGAGTCATCTCGCCACCATGATAAAGGCGTAGTTGAAGAACTCACGTATTGTAGAACGAATCGAAACCGGAATCGACTACACCAGTATCTTGTCAGAAGAGAAAACTATTTGAACAAGCTCATTTGATGACGCAGTGAAGTGAACGAAATTCAATAAAAAACTTTGACTGAAATGGCAATGAACCTAATTCTGAACCCGAATCACCGATCCAGAAAACCTCGCATCGAACTTGCAGTTTCGAAATCCTGAAAATGTTCTTCGACCATCAGCAACTGCTCCGAAATCCATTCAGAGAAAGATGCGAGATTGGCGAAGCCTGGTTCCGATTCTGGGGACGCCGCGATAGAGTTGGCTCGAGCCAATTTGTCTAATAAAGTGCCGGACAACGAATAGGTTTTATTGTTCGTCGTGAAGCGAAGCGGAGCGATGAACAACGAATAGGTTTTATTGTTCGTCGTGAAGCGAAGCGGAGCGATGAACAATAAAACC
>JBGSKR010000676.1:0-4114 GCA_041741135.1 Mariniblastus sp. | reverse complement strand
AGCACCGACGATCACGTATCGCTGCGAAGGTTCAGCACCGGCTTGCAAACGTCCCACAACATTTCGGCCCATGCCGACAACTTTCTTGATATCGAGTTCAGCACTCAATTTCAACTCGCCGATTTCAAAACCCGAAACGGACTTTCCGGAATCCAACTCCGTTTGCACGTCACGCAAATCTTTGCCGACGGATTTGAACCAACCCCTCGCAAGTTCATCATGGATCGAAATCGCCGCCATGCTGGAACCAGCGGGTGAGAAATCATTTTGCAGGGGAACCAACTGCTCGCGAACTGCTGAAGTCGGACCGCTAACAACGATCAAACCAGCGGCTCCTTGCTCACGAGCATAAAAAACTTTCTTTCGCAGGCTGCCGTAAAACTGTAGATGCTGACGACGCTCGGGAGAGATGTCCTCGGGGATGAAACGAAACACAAGTACCCATTTGTCTTTCACATCTAGTTCGCCGTAAGAGTCATAGGCTGCTTGGCCTTCTCGCTCCGGCGCGACAATACCGTAACCCGCGAAAACCACGGGCAGGTCGTTCACCGACTCCGATCCAGAAAAAGTCAACGGCCGCCAATCGGTATCGAGTTTGTATTCGCCTTCGCTTTTTGCATTGAAGGAATAAGTCAATCGATTCGCCGGCCCTGCCTCGGCTCCATTGGGAAACTCGAACTTCTGAAACCAACCGCCGTTGTCGCCGGCTGGCTGCAACCCAAGAAAGTCCATATATGCCGCGACATAAGCGGTGGCCTTTCGCTCTCCCGCCGAACCCGTCATCCGCCCGGCAAGCGATGGCTGGCACAGATAATCGACATGCCGCATGATGTCGCGCGGATCGAAATCAGGTTCGGCGGCCTTGGCGGATTCTTGGGCAGTTGCTATCGCGTCGGGTTCGTCAATCGAGGCGTCCGAGTTCCTTTCGGCTGAGTCACGAACATCACCGCCGGATGCTTCAACCGATTCGACTTTTTCGTTGGGCATATCGCTCAGCACCGCAATCGCTGCCTCATGGTTCCAATCCGCCAAAAATATTTGCGACTGCTTTTTCGCATTGCGATTGGAAGTCCAAGTCAACCGCTTTCCATCCGGCGAAAAACTGGCCAAACCATCAAAGCCGTCGGTATCCGTGACTCGCACCGGAGCCGATTTCCCATCAGCCGCGACGAGATACAACTCGAAATTCGCAAAGCCATGTTTGTTCGTTGTGAACACGAGATACTTTCCCGACGGATGATAGAAAGGAGCCCAACTCATCGCGCCCATTCGCGTGATGGCCGTTTGCTCGCTGCCATCGATGTTCATCGTCATGATTTCGGCGGTGACACCATTTTCCGAAAAACGCCGCCAACAGATTTTCTTTCCATCGGGTGAAAAAAATGGCCCGCCATCGTAGCCTAGAGTGTCGGTCAGTTGTCGCACGTTGGTGCCGTCTGCATTCATGATGAAGATGTCCATCATGACGGACGGATCGATATCAAACGCTTTTTGCTCCTCTGCGGACATTTCTTTCGAATAAGCGTTTCGATTCGAAGCGAACGCGATCAAACTTCCATCCGGAGAATAGGAACCTTCTGCGTCATAGCCGGTGGTTTCGGTTAACTTTGTGTACTTTTTCGTTTGTCGATCAAACGTATAAATCTCGTAGCTCGGATCGTAATCCCAACTATAACGACGTTCCTGCCCCGACTCGCGAAACTCGAATTCCTGTCTTTGTTTGGCTTTCGCATCGGGGTCATCGTGCGTAGAAGAAAAAAGCACGCGAGAATTGTCGCGATGCACCCAAGCACAAGTCGTCTTTCCGTGACCGGGTGAAATCGGTTCAATGTCGCCCGTTTCCAAATCCAACAGATAAATCTGAAAAAAAGGATTGTCGGCGCGGCGTTCGGATTGAAACACCATCAACGATCCATCGGGACTGAAATAGCCTTCGCCGGCTCGACTGCCTTCGAATGTTAATTGGCGAGTGTTGCTGAGAAATTTTGACTCGATGGAAGGTGAAGTCGATTCGGATGCTGAAATCAAATTTGATTTGGCTGAATCGTCGTTCGTTATAATGCCGTTCGACGAAGCGTCATTTTGACCGAAAACGGGAATCGCGCTCGCGAAAACGAGACAATAAAAAGCGGCGAAATGTCGCAGGTTAGCGAAACTGCGACTGAAAGATTTGTGGGGAATCAACGCTGGCAGCAAACGAAAGCTCATGATGGTTGGTCTTTTTATGGGATGAAACGTTGAATTGGTTAACGTCGGAGGTCTTTTCACGGTTGTCTTGAAAGTGAGAAGATTCGCCGAATGAGCCACAAGAATCCTCATCAAAATAATTTCGGATTCTGATTTTAGAAAACATCGCTATTATTATAGAGTACTCCCGCAAGCGGTCGTCGTGAATTCCAAATTCGGGGCGATCGTTTTTTTCATAAGACATCGGAATAAAAACATGATTGCCAATCGTAGCTATGACTGTATCGTGATCGGAGCCGGTCCCGGTGGCTCGACAGCGGCGGCGCTGATCGCCGAACAAGGCCACTCGACGCTGTTGGTCGAACGCGACAAAATGCCTCGCTTTCATGTGGGCGAATCGCTGATGCCCGAGTGCTATTGGGCTTTTGAACGGCTGGGGGTTTTGCCAGACATGGAGCGAATCGCTTTCACCCGCAAGAACGGCGTGCAGTTCGTCAGCAGCAGCGACAAAGAATCGAAACCCTTTATTTTTTCTGAGCATGATGATCGCGAATGCGCGGTGACTTGGCATGTTCGTCGTGATCAGTTCGATCAAATGTTGTACGACACGGCTTTCAATCGCGGTGTGACTTGCAGTGATGAAACTCGCGTCATCGATATCGACATCCGCAAGAAGGGCCAACACAAACTGACCTTGCAAACGTCCGACGGAAAAGAAAGTGAAGTCTCGACCAAAGTCATCGTCGATGCTTCTGGGCAATCGGCTCTGATTGCTAACCGACTTGGAATCAAGGAGTATTACACCGATCTGAAGAAAGCCGCGATCTGGGGATACTTCGAGAATGCCGAGCGAGCTGGCGGCAGCAACCCGGAAGTCACTTGTGTTCTTAGCACCGAGAACAAGGACGCTTGGTTCTGGTACATTCCGCTGCATGATGGCACCGTCAGCGTCGGGCTCGTGGGTGACAATGATTTTTTGCTCAAACGTGGTGGCTCGCCTCAGCAAACTTTCGAAGCCGAGATGAAAAACTCACCTGGGCTTCAGCGTCGTCTCAAGGACGCTACCCAGACCGGTCGCTTCAATGTCGCTAAAGAATTTTCGTATACGACGAAACAACAGTCTGGCGATGGCTGGGTGCTTGTCGGTGACGCTGGTGGATTCATTGACCCGATTTATTCTTCGGGTGTTTTTTTGGCACTGAAATCGGGAATGTTGGCCGGTGAAGCCGTGGCGGCAGGACTGAACAATAACGATGTTTCGGCGAAACAACTGGGCAATTGGACTCGTGATTACGAATCGGGTGTGAAGTGGATTCGCAAATTGGTGCGAGCGTTTTACAACAAAGATTTTAGCTTCGCCGGTTTCATGTCAGCCTATCCACATCACGCAGGAAATCTGACAAATTTATTGATCGGTCGCGTTTTCGATGGCAACCCCGGTCGCATCTTCGAAGACATGGACCCCTGGCTTGAGAAAATCAAAAACGGCGAAACGCTGGAATCCGTTTCGTAGCCGTTAAATGGTTCGTCGCTGACTTAACTTTTTCGTAACCCTTCACGGCTTGGATGATTCCGGTCGGAAAATACTGGATAGTTGATGAAGACCGGATGTCTGATTATTGGTCAAGACTGTTCTCGCATGGTAAGTTTTCCCGTGTGCTCGCTTTGCTGCCGGAGGCCGCAGCGACACTGAGCAATGTCGCTGCTCTCTCCGAGAGCAAAGCGTTTTAGCGGGAACGGTTTAGGATCGGATTTCACTGATCGCCATTTAACGGTCTGCAATCGTTTTAAAATGTCACTGAGCGCGTCTCAAACGGAATACCGCATAAACGTCTTCATGGTTTATGGTAGTCCCACGCGAATGCGAAAGAGCTGCGATCAAAACAGCGGCGATAGCTGCGGTCGCATTTAACTGTGGGTGGAAGCC
>JBGSKR010000675.1:0-3690 GCA_041741135.1 Mariniblastus sp. | reverse complement strand
CGCATTCTTGGATAACATCGATACTGATGGAAACGATTGCGGTAGTCTTCTTCGAATGTCGATTGACACTGTAGGGCGTGACCGATTCCCAAACGTTTGATCGCGAAAAAATCGGATCGCCCTGCACGTCAATTTCGATCGCCCGAATTTGCAGACTCCCGTCCGGCCCCGCTAGTAGTTGACTGAACACGTCTAGTGCGAGCTCAAGTATTTTGGAGTGTCGTTGATGCGATTTGATAGTGGCATCAACAATCTCGGGTTGCAGAACAAGCAATCGCTTTTGGTTCGGATCGAATAGGTATGTCAGATGCGGATGCAACTTTGAATCGGCAGGTGTGTTGAGCGATGAATGTCCACTAAAAAAGGTCGGTAAGCTTGATGAGCCTAGTACATTTTGAACGCGGGCCATAACTGCACGGCGGAGGGATTTTACAAGCCGAATAGGGTCAGGTGCTTTGACCAATCCCGATTCAATTGAGAACGCGAATATTCCTTTCGGTAAGTCAACTGGTTCGAACAAGCCAAGGCCCATGAAGCGACCATCGCCGACGACTAATGGTCCAGCAACAGAGCTTTCGAATTCGAGTTGTGCATGCCACAAAGAGTGTTTACTGAAGCGAACTCCAGATTGAAATGCATCTGCACGTTGTCCGCGGTTGGAAAATGGCTCGCGCTGCAATCTGACGCTAGATAGCTTGGCGGTTACACCAGCATGCCGTAACGCCTGTAAAAGTGCTTGCGTCGCTCCTTCGTGTTCAAATCGTCGCTCTGATGCCCCTTTTTTGACTGCTTCGCTTCGCTTAGTTAAGTCCGGTTCGATCCGGCGACGAGTCGCTGATGTGAGCGCAATCGGAGTCACAGACTGCCAATGGCGCGATGGTTTCGAGTCCGATATGCCGTAGTGTTCTAGCTGACGGTTCGGTTGAGATTGCAAAAGGTCAATTGTTCTTCCCTGAAGTGTTAACGATTGACCGGAGAAACCCCACAAAACATCTTCGGCCCGTAGCGGACAATCGCCCGGAATCTGAATAAGCACTCGGCGAATCTGTTCGTCAGAATGTTCATGCCCGATGGAAGGCAGCGGCAGTATCCGCGTTCTAGCGGAAACGGGACCAGAATTCTCACCATTCGGTTTGCGTCCAACCAGTGTCTGATTGATCTCTAATTCAAATTCCGGCAGTGCTTTGACGAGTCTCGCGACAACACTATCACGGATCATGGCGACCAGTTCGACAGTTCGTGTAGCTGGCCAGTTAGCCAAGGAAGTGGATTCGCGATCGACAAGATCGAAACAAACACTTGTTTGCGAGTTGTTGTACGAAACCATTCGCCATTTTGGCTTCGCTTGTTGTCGAAAAGTCTGACCAGTTCCATCTAAAGTCACCGCATAGCGGTTCGACATATCCGCGTAGCGACGTCTGAGACTTGAAAGCGAACCGGCCGTTGGACATTCAATGTTTCCCTGGCCTGTTGAAGGGCGAAAGATGGGGCCACGATGTGTCCGAAACTTTTCTGTAAGTTCATCATCAGACAGTAATTCGGACCATGCCCAGGCCGCGTCGACCGCTCGACCCAACTGGAAAACGCCATCGGTCAATTCGCAAATCCGTTGGACAATAGAATCGTGACAGTCATCTTGCACTGACCAACAAAACACAAACGGAACTTCGTCGTCGAACAACAACGGCCGGATCGTTTTCTTGGCTCGAATTTCACCAACCCGGCGAAAATCGCCTTGTTTAGCATCGAGGTCATTGTTGGGAACAAACGTGGCTATTGATTGTCCACCGCGCGTGACCGGCGCGGCAACTATCGGTGGTGCTTGCCGCTCAAGCCACTCTAGTGCCTCGATCGTATCGGTGGAAAGCGGTCCAGACAGTCCGCGTCCTGCGATCAAAGCCTGAAACACTCGGGCTGGCGAGGGTATCGAGCCTGCACCATGATACCAACCTTCGTGTAGTCGAACGGAAATCGCAAGTGTCTTGCTCATCATTCTGCCGTTTCCTCTTCCGTGGTTTTGCCAAGCAGTTCCTTTGCCGCCTTGATATCAAATGCATGCTCAGCCTCGAGCTTCAATTCCTGCCACGCTTTCTCAAACGGCTCGTATGCGGTTGTAACGTAGGCCTTCAACAGCTTTTGCGCATCGTCGCTGTTGAGATCAACCAAATGCTTCTCGCCGCGACGTGGAACAATTTTCCAATTATCCTTTGAGTCTGCAATTCGTAAATTGCAACCTTCACGCAGAAACAAGTCGATGTCTGTGGTTGCGGTCAGCAATGATAAACCGAGCAGGTACTTGCGAACCGCTTTCGTTCCGGATTCGTCTGCTCCGACGATGGCTCGCAAGGCGACCAAGTTAATCGTGACATGCCGATCGATACGATCATGGACGACAATGCCACCCAAGACTCTTCTTCCATCTTTATATTTGACTGCGGGAGCATCCTTAAATCCTGCAACTGAGAGCTTGACTTTCTTCTTGGTCCCTTGGGCTTCCAATTCGCTTTGCTGCTCTGAGTCCAAGCCTTTCCATACAGAATTGAATTGCGCCGCCGAGTGCAGTTCATCTACATCCCAAGCACGAATAATGCTGCGGACCAATCGAGGGAGCTTCTCACCCGAACCCCCACGGGAGTCCCAGCAACCGAAAACCAACGATGTCGGTGCAATCGTTGCCAACGGAATCGCATTGCCTGTCTTGCGAAGCTCTGCAAACGCAGCTTGAACGTGCGGGAGCAATGATGGTGATGACTGAACAACCGCGTCCGCTGCACGATGAGCCAAATCGAACAGCGAACGCGTTTCTTTCCAAGGATTTTCGCACTTGTCCGCAACTGGCTTCTTCGCTTTCTTGCAGGCATCGCACTTGCCGCAAGGCTCAACTCGAAGCACGATATCGATTTGCGGAACAAAACCCGCCAATGCGTGACCTGATTCAGACTTGAAGGCCGGTTCCAAACGATTGGCTTGAGAACCGACGCTATCAATGAGTGCAACGCGGGTTCCATCAGCAAGCGTATCAATGTTGTAACCTACATCAGCATACGTTGGCGGATAGATGATCTGATCCTCACCATCCTCCCCTTCTACTGAAAGAAGTCGCTGCCGCAGATTCAACGCAACTGGACCTGTCAGATCCGTCGCCCATGAATCAAGTAGATCATTGGTTAGTTTCATTTCACTCATTTTCAGTTTCCTCATAGACGGTTGTAATACATCGAGCCTGCCCTTCTTTCCCGGGCCAGCCGAGGTTCATGCGGAAGGTTCGCTGTAGGAATGGTAACTCTGGCGCACCCAATGATGCACGTAGAAAGAACGGATCAAACAATTCTGAATCCTTGCCGACACCAAGCACACAATAGCGGTAATGTAACTTGCTCCTATCAACGTATTGCGGACGCGAATGCGTCAAGCCAATAGCTGCCAACAATTCGACGATCGGATAGCCAAGAGTTCTGAACCTTGGTCCACTGTGAGCGTTTAAGGAGAACCCGATATCGATCGGAATATAGTCGCGTCGCCAATCAAGGCGAAAACTACTGCTTTGTTCGGCACACACATTGAAGGGATCGTCCGTCGAATTCGCGATGATGTCTCGAACCAAGTCGAGAGCATCGCGTGCGAGTGCTGCACCCGGATATCCCCCGGCCCCAGCCCAAAACTTGACATTATCCCGCCCCGTCTCTCCAC
>JBGSKR010000674.1:0-4916 GCA_041741135.1 Mariniblastus sp. | reverse complement strand
CCCAGCCACGGCAACCACGGCCACTAAAATATTCTTGATCATCAACTTCCACTCCTTTGGTAGTAGCTGAAGCCATCCGACTTCAGACCCTTGAACGACGACGAAAATCTGAATTTTATTCCCTCGAGAACTTCCCAAGCTCTCTCTAATTCAGCATCACAACAGATTTCGACCGACACTCTCGAGCGGGGACAGCAAATCCTCGACAACTGACAGCAATTGTCTGACAGCCCAAATTACAACCGGAAAAACCGTCTATAAGCAAAATCTCCTGACTGCTATAATTCCCCCAAACTACCCAGCGTCATTATTCAAACTTCTAACTTTTAACTTCAAACTTCCTCAATGGCCAAGCGACGAACGACTAAGAAAAAAGCGACCGACAACAAGGCCAACTCAAAAGCTTCCTCGAATTCCAGTCCAAAATCGGAATCAGAATCTGGCACCAAATCCGGATCGAAGAACGGAAAATCGGAACTTGGACAGCCTCTCTTCACCGAACAACTATTTAATATCCCGCTGCGGCTCGCTGCCCAGACTCGCTATCTAAATTACTCGTTGTCGGTCATCACTAGCCGTGCGTTGCCCGACGTGCGCGACGGACTGAAGCCCGTGCAGAGGCGGATTCTGTACACGATGAACCAGCAGAATCTCAGCCACACCGCGAAACATCGCAAATGTGCGAAAGTCGTCGGTGACGTGATGGGTAATTATCACCCGCACGGCGATAGTTCGATTTATGACGCGCTGGTGCGGATGTCTCAGTCGTTTTCGCTGCGAATGCCACTCGTCGATGGCAGCGGAAATTTTGGCTCGATCGATGGCGACAATGCGGCAGCGATGCGTTACACCGAATGCCGCTTGACAGCGATTTCGGGACAAGTTCTTGATGACCTTGGCACGCGAACGGTGGCTTTCAAACCGAACTACGACGGAACCCGCGAGGAACCGGTCGTGCTGCCGTCCCGAGTTCCGAATCTGTTGGTCAATGGAGCCACCGGAATCGCGGTTGGCATGGCCACGAATATTCCGCCTCATAATTTGAAAGAGCTCTGCCGCGCGCTCCTCAAACTGCTGGCCGATCCGGAAACTAAACCTTATCAATTGGTTGCCAATGATGCCGTGACTGGCCCCGACTTTCCGACCGGCGGGCAAGTCACCAACACCAAAGAAGAATTGCGTGAGATTTATGCAACCGGTTCCGGAACGATCAAGCTTCGCGGAACTTCGAAAATTGTTGGCTCAGCAAAATCCGACCAACGCATTTTGCAGATCGATTCGATTCCTTTCACGGTCAACAAAGCCCTGATGGTTGAACGCATGACGGAATTGGTGTTCACCGGAAAGTTACCATTGGTCACGGAAGTCCGCGATGTCTCGACCGACGACATTCGCATCGACTTGATTCTTAAAAAGGGAGCCGACGCAGAAAAAGTGCTGGCGTACCTCTACAAAAATACGCAGTTGCAAACGAACTTCAACGTGAACATGACTTGTCTCGTGCCCACGGAGAATCCAGAAGTCGGTGCGCCCGATCGATTGGGCCTCAAAGAAATGCTGTGGCATTTTCTGCACTTTCGATTGGAAGTAATCACTCGCCGACTTGAAAATGAACTGGCCGCATTGGAAAGACGAATCCACCTGCTGCGAGGTTTCGTAACGATCTTTGATGTGCTTGACGAGATCATCAAAATCATCCGCAAGAGTGATGGCAAAGCCGATGCGGCCGAAAAGATCATGAAACGTTTTCCCGTTCAGGAAGGCTCGCGCGGAAAGAACAGCGGACTCGACGCCGAACAAACCGACGCGATTCTCGAACTGAAGTTGTACCGGCTGGCGAGATTGGAAATCAATCTGATTCAAGAAGAACTGGCCGCCAAAGAGAGACGCGCTCGCGATATTCGAAAATTGCTCGACGAAGACACCGCCGATACCAATAACTCCGGTCGCTGGAAAATCGTTCGTAACGAAATCGAGACGCTGGAGAAAGACTTCTGCGGCGATGATGCGTCGAAGCGACGAACGCTAATCCAAGCCGTCGGAGAAGAAGTCGAGATTTCCGCTGAAGATTTTATCGTCGCCGAAGATTGTCACTTGATGATTACGACCGACGGTTGGGTCAAACGACAAAAACAAATCACCGATCCGGAGAAGAGTCGCCTGCGCGCGGGCGATGCGGTGCTCGCGTGCATTGCCGGTTCCACGACCTCCACGGTGGGCTTCTTTTCCTCGACTGGCGTTTGCTACACGGCACGTTTCATTGATGTCCCTGCCTCGACGGGATTCGGTGATCCAATTCAGAAACTTTTCAAACTAAAAGACGGCGAGAAGATTGTGGCCGCGATTTCCTTCGACCCGCGCGTGATTGGAGATGTGCTCGAAGACCCGAAGAAACCCGATCTATGCCCAGCAATTCACGGGTTTGCAGCGACGAGTAATGGTTACGCGATGCGCTTCGGTCTGCAAGGGTTTATCGAACCGTCCACTCGCAGCGGTCGCCGTTACGCGCGGGTGGCGACGGGAGCCGAATTGATTGGCGTGTTCCCAATTGACGGCAGCGAAACCGTGCTGGCCATTTCGGCCGATTGTCGCGCGATGCTGTGTCCGGTCGCCGAGATCAATTACCTTTCGGGCGCTGGCAAAGGCGTGTTGCTGATGCGACTCGCCAAGACCGATCGTCTGCTTGGCTTCAAGCCGTCGCGCGGCGACCGCGATCTGTTGGTCGTAGAAACCAATCGCGGCGCGAAGAAAACCATTTCCACCACGAAATACCGAACCACATCACGCGGCGGCAAAGGCAACGAGATTCAAAAGAATGGCAAGATCACGCGGATCATCTCCCCGCCAATCGAATCACCCGCCGAAATCTCAAACCCTAAATCCTACCTCCGGACATCTTAAATCTTAAATCTTAAATCTGCCCACTGACAACTGACAACTGACAACTGACAACTGACAACTGACAACTGACAACTGACAACTGACAACTGACTACTGACTACTGCCAACTGCCCACTCCCAACTGAATACTTCTTCCTATGACCTACACCGCCAAAGACATCACTGCACTCGAAGGACTCGAACCCGTCCGCAAGCGGCCCGGCATGTACATCGGTGGCGTCAGCAGTGCCGGCCTGCATCATCTCGTCTGGGAGATCATGGACAACTCCGTCGACGAAGCGATGAACGGGCACGCGACGGAAATCACGGTGCAACTTCACAGCGACGGTGAGACGGTGACCGTCAGCGATAACGGTCGCGGGATTCCCGTCGACAAACATCCGAAAACAAAGAAACCAGCGCTCGAAATGGTGCTCACCATCCTTCACGCCGGTGGAAAATTCGAAGGCAACAATTACAAAACCGCTGGCGGTCTGCACGGCGTGGGAGCTTCCGTCGTTAACGCGCTCTCAAAAAAATTGGTGGCGATTGTCCGCCGCGATGGTGCCCAATACCGGATGGAGTTTTCCAAAGGCATTCCGAAAACCAATCTGCAAAAACTAAAAGGCGCGATCCGTGGAACCGGGACCAGTATTACTTTCACTCCCGACCCCACCATTTTTCCGAAAACTGATTTCAATGCGGCGACCATTCGTCAACGTGTCGAGATCACTTCGTTTCTACATCGCGGCGTCAAAGTTAATTTCATCGACGACGTTGGTAAAACGAAAGAAACTTTCCTGCACGAAAACGGCATTGTCGATTATCTTGGCAAAGTCTTCAAAGAACGTTCGGCTCGCCCGATCCATGACGCGCCCTACACGTTCCGCAAAGACGATTCCGAGCGCATTGAAATTGTTCTGCAATGGACGGAATCCACGGACGAACATGTCCGCTCTTACGTGAACGGAATTCCCACCGCCAGCGGTGGCACGCACGAAAACGGGTTTCGAGGCGGGCTGGTCAAAGCCGTTCGCAATTACATCGACATGCACAATCTGATTCCACGCGGTGTGAAGATCACACACGACGATATTCGCGAAGGACTAATCGCGATTGTTTCGATCTTCATTCCCGAACCGCAGTTCCAAGGTCAAACCAAAGACCGTTTGAACAATCCAGAAGTCCACAACTCGGTCGAAAGTGCCATGCGACCATCGCTCGAACAATGGATGAACAACAATCGCAGTGTCGCCGACAGCATTGTCGCGCGGATCATTGCCGCCGCCCGCGCTCGAGCTGCCTCGCGAGCGGCTTCTGATGCGGTCTCGCGAAAATCCGGTGGCAAGCGTTCGATGTTGCCCGGTAAATTATCCGACTGTCTCAATTCGGGTCGAGGCCGATCGGAGTTGTTCATCGTGGAAGGCGACTCGGCGGGCGGCAGCGCAAAACAAGGCCGCGACCGGAACTATCAAGCCATCCTGCCGCTGCGAGGGAAGGTGCTGAACACCGAATCATCGACGCTGAAAAAATTGATGGAGAACAAAGAACTCCAAGACCTCGTGGTCGCGATTGGTTGCGGGATCGGGCCGAAGTTCGATATGTCGGGACTTCGTTACGAACGCATCATCTTGCTGGCCGATGCCGATTCCGACGGCCACCACATCACGACATTGTTGTTGACGTTCTTTTATCGGCACATGCCACAACTGATTGCCGACGGACGACTGTTCATTGCGATGCCGCCGTTGTTCCGCATTGACATTGGAAAACAAACTTATTGGGCAGCCGACGAAGACGATCGTGCTCGGATTTTAAAAGAACACGGCGACGGACGCAGCAAACCAGAAATCACCCGCTTCAAAGGGCTTGGCGAGATGATGCCCAAAGTTCTCTGGAGCACAACGCTCAATCCAGAAACACGACGAATGTTGAAGGTCGAAATCGATGATCAATTGGAAACCGACCGCGTGATCAGCGATCTCAAGGGCCTCGACCCCGCCCCGCGTTTCGAGTTCATCATGGAACGCGCCGAA
>JBGSKR010000673.1:0-2559 GCA_041741135.1 Mariniblastus sp. | reverse complement strand
GGCATTATTTTTACTCAAATTATTACGCGATTCAAGCGATGTGGCACGCTGGTGGAAGTTATTGGAACCAATGGTATCCCGCGATCCGCGATGAGCTAGTGAAATCCCAAACCGACGAGGGCTCGTGGCGATCAAGCGAGGCCGGTTCGGAATTCGGTGCCGCCATGGGTTGTATCATCTTGCAAATGCCTCTGAACTACGTTCCCGTTTTTTCTCCATAGAGTGGTGCTAATCGTGTAATGTCATCACTAAGAACGTGTTTTAAAATTCAAAATGCCAATGCAAGCGGCAGGGCGCAAGCCCTCCGGTAACGCAAAATCAAAGCTGGCCCTTACGAAACCAGACGGCTCGCGCCGTTCCGCTACCATTTTAAAACACGTTCTAAGATTGTTTTGCGGTAGATCGAATTTTCGCAGTTGCCCAACTAGCAAATTCTCTCCGAGACTTTGAACGCAGTATCAGCGTGATTGGAGACGATTACTATTCCGTTTTTCACTTGTTTCGCCAGATTGATTCTTGG
Source organism: Mariniblastus sp. (assembly GCA_041741135.1). Taxonomy (GTDB): domain Bacteria; phylum Planctomycetota; class Planctomycetia; order Pirellulales; family Pirellulaceae; genus Mariniblastus. The sequence continues at coordinate 2,039 of JBGSKR010000673.1, read as the reverse complement.
GCAATTCCCAACTCCAATTGCTTCGCCGCGATCTCGCTCAAGAATCGCTTTGCATCTTGTGGGTAACCTTGGGTCGGTTTCAAGTCTGGCAAATGATCTCGCCAATACGCGTTCCAAATTTTCATCATCAGCTCGCGGACGTATTTAGAAACCATGGACGCGAGGGCCGTTGGCAAAAACGATTCGCCTTTGGATTTAAATCGAATTTGTATCTGACGATTGGCCTGTTCGAAACCGTAAGTGCTGATTTCTCTCGATTCGATTCCAACGTCCACCCAATCGACCGCTAAAACCTGCTGAATCATGCCTGCATAGCGACTTCGTCCACCGTGTTTGTCGCAACCGATTTCGCCAGACAAACGGGTTTGCGCCAACAGTCGGCCAACCATCTGTAGCGTTTCGGTGGAAAGCAAGTTAGCTTTATTGCCGAATGTTTCCAGGTCGCGATTGAACTGCGGCGGAAAGACAACGCGGCATTCGATAGCAGTCAAGCGGACACCGACTCTACTGCAGTTTTCACGAAACCGATCTCCCAGTCGCCGCACCTGATCTAAATCCGCCTCCAGTGGCAATTCCAACGATCGCCCCACCAGCCAGATTTGATCGGATATCGATTCCAGCACGGCTGAACCACAAACTATTTCAAGCAAGTGTCGCCAATCTTTGGGCACAATCTGAAACGCGCCCCACAGTATCGCCAGCACGGGCAGTTCCAGGCTGCCGATGTGTTTCGAACTGCCAAATATTTTTTTTGAATCGGCGATCACCATTCGCTCGGGTACTGCCTCGCTCAAACTATCGGACACACATTCTTTTAACGCGTGATACAATTCCGTCTCACCTGCCATCGCTTCGAACAACGTGCCTGTGATGGTCAGTGGACCCAAGTTCGGTCCGTAACCCGCTTCGTCAGTTCCCATTTGAAAACGCATGGTGGTACTCTTTAGATTTCGCCACGAATCGCACTAATCGACACGAATCAAGACTGACGATGTTTCGTGTTGATTCGTGAAATTAGTGGCAAAAAATATCAAGTCATCATCGTAATCGTTCTTGTCCGACGCGAGGAAGTGGACGAACATGAATTTTCATAGTACGGAATTCATTTCGGGACTAATCGTTAGATCAGTTCATCTCATAACTTTAATCCACCTAAGAATCATGAATGGCCCTTCTGAACCAAAGCCTATTTCGAATACGCAACTCAATCCCGAATTCCAATGGAAATGCCAACCCGCAGCCGACGCGATGCTGCGACAATTTGTCGATGAATTTTGCGATGACTGCGAATTCGCAAGCGAACTTCGCTCCAACATGCTCGATCAAACCGGTACGCGACTGATTGACTTGATCGATCACATCGCCTTCAATCATGCGACGAATCTAAACGATCAACCGATAGCTCAACAATTGCGGGAACTTGGCTACACCGATGCTCCCTCGCTCGCAGGCGATTCTGTCGGCGAAACTCCCACAAATGCTAACCGCTGTTACTTGCACGATGGTGGCCTCTTTCCTCCTATTAGCTTAACGAATTCCCCGACGCGTCGATTGGTCGTGCGCGTTGAAGCAGTTGACGACTTTCTTGCTGCCCATCGTATTTTTGACCGAGTGATAGAAGGTTTGCCCTGGGCTTCTTTGCGACGCTGTTTGATCATTTCCGCGAACGATTGCGAATTCTGGATCATCGAAAGGAAGGGCAGGGGATATGAGCCCGCCGTTCGATGGTCCGATGCTGAGTTGTTCTCGGCCGAATCTACCGCAACCCGATCTTCTTCGGTCGACGCCGTGCTACGTTGTGCGGCTGCCGACCACTTTGAAGCTTTTAAACTTCGCCAACGCAGTTTATCGAGTGAAGCAGAGGGATTCCAACAGGCGCGCGTGTTGATCGATGCGGCGATCCTGGATTTGGGAATCGATTGGACCTGCGAGCTGTTTTTCACCGCCGAACGTGACTATTGGCAGCGCAATCGTGCAGCAAGAATTCAAAAAACGCGACAAGACCGGCTGGGACTCGGGTGGGCGAATCACGATCACCA